>CALHBQ010000251.1 GCA_937930815.1 uncultured Saprospiraceae bacterium
ATCAATTCGATCAAGCAAAGTTACTTTATCAGAAATGCCTTTCGATTCGATAAATTTCAACACTTCATTTCTTACTCCAAGCTTTTTTCCGTGAACTCCTCCAACCATTGTCAGTGTCATATTTGGGCATATTTTTAATGCCTCATAAAATGCTTTTATTGTATAAATATGTCCTTTCTTTTCTGTGAAGGTGGCAATTTGCAAAAGGGAGAGCTTGTCCTTTTCTTTTGACCTTTTTTGAGTTGGAATATTTTCAAAGTTAACACCCAATCTGCTTACTTGAATTTTTTCTTTGGGGCAACCCATTTTTTCTAAAACGGATGCACCAAAAGCGCCTTCGCATAAAAAGAGTTCAGCTTCTTTGAAAAGACGTTGGTATAGCTTTCTATATTTTGGTTGACGCAATGGTAAATATTCATAATCCGCTCCATAAAAAGATACGACCAACGGTTTATTCAAATGCTTTTTGAGTTCTAAAAATTTGCATCCTACATCTGCAAAATGCGCATGGAGAATGTCTATCTCATTAAGTTCCTTTTGGTTTTTCAAAAAGGTGTGATAGTCGTATTTCGTTCGGTTTAAAATTTCAATTATCACTTTCTTGGGTAATCCGATACCAAAAGTTGACAGGCGAGACTTCTCCAAAAGTCGGTTTTGAAATGGATTTTCATGAAACTTAAAATCTGGATTTTTAAAGGAATTTTCTAAAATAATAGGTGAGCAAATATGTACTTCAACGTCAGGCGTATTTGAAATGAGGTTGTATGCCCAGTTCATCGTATCCACCAAATAGTAGTTGAATAGATGTAGTACTTTGATTTTATTTTGAACCATATAAGGCATTTAAGGGCATATAAGAATGCCCTTCTAATAATTAAATTTCTCCATTCCTTTTTGGCAAAATAAATTTATTATTTCTAAGTTTTCTTTTCCAAAAAAGGTTTCTAAAGGTAAGGAATTATCACCTTTTGGTTGAAATGGCAAATCTAATTGATCCTTAATGGAAGTTGATATTTTCAAATCTAATTGATTTACTAAATCAATTATTGTTTGATTTTTGCCTTTTAAAAAGTCTTCATATTTAATCAGTATAAAGTCCTCTTTATTCTCTAAATAAACTGAAACGGCTTTGTCCCAACGCATCGCAAGCGACTCAATATAATTCAACGTTTCTATCTCTAACCAACGATTATCGATTGTTTTTTGCCATTCTATTGGAAGGTGATGCAAATCTGTTTGAGAAAGATTTTCTAAGTCTCCTTGCAAGTCCATCCGATTCAACATACTTCGAATATTCGTCCGTGGATCACGAACGATGAAAACGAATTTTGCCGTAGGATAAAGAGATTTTAATTGTGGATAAAACCAGGTAAAAGAAGGCTCTTTGATGATCTGTTTTGAAAATTCAATTTTAGAATTTTGATTGATAAAGGATTTCAGAGCGACTTCTTTGCGAATAATCTGTTCGAGATTCTGCTGCTTATAAATGGAAGGAACATCAATTACATATGTTTGATTGGTCGCCTCTCCCAAAAGGGCAGCAATCGCAGAAGTACCAGACTTTTCGTTTCCTAAAATAAAAATAGGGCAAGGATTCAGTTTATAAAAACTGAATAAAACAGATCGTGAGAACTGCCACTTTTTTAAATTATAAAAAAGACGTTCTGAAAGAGTAGGGGAGTTCACCATAGAAAAAAGACTACTTAAATACGTCTCTTTTCAAAGCTACTAATTTTTGATCTTTTTCGGAGATAATTCTATCTTTTAAAGGAATTTGCCAATCAATTTTGAGTTGTGGATCAGCGTGATAAACTCCTGAATCATGTTTTGGAGCATATAGATTATCACATTTGTATCCAAAAACAGCAGTTTTACTCAACACCAAAAATCCATGTGCAAAACCTCTTGGAATAAAGAGTTGTTTTTTATTTCGATTACTTAGGATCGCTGAAACATGCTGCCCAAATGTCGGTGAATCAGGTCGAACATCGACTGCCACGTCCAATACCTTACCTTGAAGCACTCTAACCAATTTGGCTTGCGCCATCGGTGGTTTTTGAAAATGCAATCCACGTAAAACGCCATAGGTAGATTTGGACTCATTGTCTTGAACCCAATTGATTTTCAATCCAGTTGCCGATTGAAATTTTTCCTCATTATAACTTTCAAAAAAATAGCCTCGACTATCTTTGAAAATACGCGGCTCAATCAACAAAACATCTGGAATCGACTGTGGAACTACTTTCACTTCGCTATATTTTTAAGATACTCACCGTAACCACTTTTCGCCAATGGTTTCGCCAACTTCAAAAGCTGTTTTTTGTCGATATAGCCCATTCTCCAAGCAATTTCTTCGATACAGCTAATCTTCATGCCTTGACGTTTTTCGATTACTTTTACGAACTCAGAAGCGTCCGCCAATGAATCGAAAGTACCCGTGTCCAACCAAGCTGTTCCTCTATCCAAAACCCCAACTTTCAAAGTACCTGCCTTCAAATAATGTCTGTTGATATCGGTAATTTCGTACTCACCTCGCGCTGATGGCTTGATGCTTTTTGCAACCTTTACCACATCCTTATCATAGAAATATAAACCTGGAACTGCGTAGTTACTCTTAGGCTTCGCTGGTTTCTCTTGAATACTTTTTGCATTGAATTTTTTATCAAATTCAACGACTCCGTATCTTTCTGGATCAGAAACTTCGTATGCAAAAATGGTTGCTCCTTTACGTTGTCTTGCAGCTTTTTGTAAAAGCACACTCAAACCTGAACCATAAAAAATATTATCCCCTAAAACCAACGCACATTTATCACCATCGATGAACTCTTCACCAATAATGAATGCTTGTGCAAGTCCATTTGGAACTTCCTGAACTGCATATTCAAAACGACAACCAAGATCCTTTCCATCACCCAAAAGGCGTTTGAAAGATTCATTATCATGAGGTGTCGTTATTATTAAAATCTCTTTAATACCTGCCAACATCAACATTGATAACGGGTAATAAATCATTGGTTTATCATAAATCGGCATCAGTTGTTTACTGATTGCTTTTGTGATAGGGTAGAGGCGTGTGCCTGAACCACCTGCGAGTATAATTCCTTTCATTGTGTATTATCTATCTGCGTATTGTAAATCGTAATATTTCTTATAATTTCCTGAGGTTACATTATCCAACCAGGTTTTATTCTCTAAATACCAATCAATTGTTTTGCTCAATCCTTCCTCAAATTGTAGAGAAGGAACCCAGCCCAATTCATCTTTCAATTTAGTGGCATCAATTGCGTATCTCAAATCATGGCCAGCACGATCGGTTACGTAAGTGATCAACTCTTTTGAGGTACCAGCTGGTCTTCCGAGTTTTTCATCCATTTGTTTTATCAAAAGGTGGATCAAGTCGATATTTTTCCATTCGTTGTGTCCACCGATATTATAGGTTTCTCCTAATTTTCCTTTATGAAAAATAACGTCGATCGCCGTACAGTGATCTTGCACATACAACCAATCTCTCACATTAATACCTTCTCCATAAACTGGCAATGGTCTATTGTGAACAATATTATTGATAAACAATGGAATCAGTTTCTCAGGAAATTGATTTTCACCGTAATTGTTAGAACAGTTAGAAATCACTACCGGAAAATGATAGGTATGGTGAAATGCTCTCACCAAGTGATCGCTACTTGCTTTAGAAGCAGAGTAGGGACTTCGTGGATCGTACGGCGTATCTTCCAAAAAGAATCCACCGCCCATTTGGAGCGAACCATAAACCTCATCAGTAGAAATATGGTAGAAACGTTTTCCATCAAAATTTCCTTCCCAATGTTTTTTTGCGGTATGCAAAAGGTTTGCAGTTCCAACAATATTAGTTTGAATAAATGCTAACGGATCTTTGATAGAACGGTCAACATGACTTTCTGCAGCACAGTGCAAAACAGCTTCAAAATTATATTTATTAAAAAGACTTTTCAGAAAAGGGCCATCACAGATGTCTCCTTTTACGAAAGTATAATTTGATTTATTTTCAATATCTGTAAGGTTCTCAAGGTTACCTGCATAGGTCAACTTGTCCAAATTGACAATATGGTAATCTTCATATTTGTTGACAAAAAGACGCGCGAGGTGCGAACCGATAAATCCGGCTCCGCCGGTAATTAGAATATTTTTCATTGTGAATTATGTTCTTTCAGTAATCCTTTAAATAAAATACATTGTAGTTCAAAGGGGAGAACGGGTTATTAAAGGCAAAAAACTTGCCGATATAACGCTACTAAAACGAAGAAATGAGGTAGGAAGGTTTCGATTTAGTCCACAAATAACGTAAACAAAAAAATTAGAAGCAATAATAACTGCTTCTAATTTTTTGTTCTTAAACACCAACAGGTTTATATTATCATTCCAGCACCAACAGTTTCGTTGGTTCCTTCATCAATAAAAATGACACTACCTGTAATTCTATTTTTTCGATAAGAATCGACAAACAATGGTTTGGTCGTTCTAATCGAAATACGGCCAATATCGTTCATCTTAATTTCTAAATCTTCCAAATCTCTATGAAGGGTATTAATGTTCATTTTATATTTCACCTCCTTTATCATACACCTTACGTCTTGAGTCGTATGCATAATTGCATATTTACCTCGAAGTTGTAATGGTTTTTCGTTGAACCAACAAATCATCACTTCAATATCTTGAGTCACTTCTGGTTTGTTGTTAACTCTCACAATCATATCTCCTCGACTAATATCAATTTTATCTTCTAATAAAAGCGTAACTGACATCGGTGGGAATGCCTCTTCTAACTCCCCATCAAATGTATCTATTTTGAAAATTTTCGAAGTGAAGCCACTTGGCAAAATCATTACTTCGTCTCCTTTTTTGAAAGATCCTCCTGCAATTCTACCAGCATACCCTCTATAGTCGTGGTACTCATCTGTTTGTGGACGAATAACAGTCTGTACTGGAAAACGACAATCTATAACATTATGATCACTTCCGATGTGGACATTTTCCAAATAGTAAAGCAACGTTGAGCCACCAAACCAAGGCATATTAATTGAGCGATCCACTACATTGTCTCCTTTCAAAGCAGACATCGGAATGAAGTGAACATCGTTCACTTCCAATTTAGAAGCGAAACGTTCAAATTCTTCCTTAATGTTTTCGTAGGTTTCTTCAGAATAACCCACCAAATCCATTTTATTAATACAAACAACTAAATGAGGAATTTTCAATAAAGAAGCAATGATCGCATGACGCTTTGTTTGTTCTACAACACCATTTCTTGCATCCACCAAAACTAAAGCAACATTTGCTGTACTGGCACCAGTTACCATATTTCGAGTGTACTGAATATGACCAGGCGTATCAGCAATTATGAATTTTCTTTTCGGCGTTGAAAAGTATCGATAAGCAACATCAATCGTAATTCCTTGCTCTCTTTCAGATTTCAACCCGTCGGTCAATAAAGCTAAATTAACCTCAGATTCTCCGCGACGAAGGCTACTTGCCTCAACTGCTTCCATTTGATCTTGGAAAATTGATTTACTATCATATAAAATCCTACCAATAAGTGTGCTTTTTCCGTCATCAACACTCCCTGCTGTTGTAAATCTTAATAGTTCTGAACTTTTATAATCCATTTTAAATATTTGTTCTTTTCGATTAAAAAAAAGTTGGTTGATTTAGAAATAACCTTTTTTCTTACGGTCTTCCATAGAAGTTTCAGATCGTTTATCATCTGTTCTTCCTCCACGTTCAGTCATACGCGTCGTGGCAACTTCTTCGATAATTTGTTCTGTCGTCACTGCTTGAGATGCCCAAACCCCAGTACACGTTACATCACCAATCGTTCGGCATCTGACCATCATTTTCTTAACCACCTCGGTTGGTTTCTTTTGAATATATGGGCTATTCGCCAAAAGGACTCCGTCACGTTCGAAGACTTCTCTTTCATGCGCATAGTATAGGCTAGGCAAGTCTACATTTTCCATCGCTAAGTATTGCCAAACATCCAACTCCGTCCAGTTACTGATAGGAAAAACACGGAAGTGTTCACCATACTGTTTTTTACCATTGAACATATTCCAAAGCTCAGGACGTTGGTTTTTAGGATCCCATTGTCCAAACTCATCTCTATGTGAAAAGAAACGCTCTTTTGCTCTTGCCTTTTCCTCATCTCTTCTGGCTCCTCCGAGAGCAGCGTCGAATTTTCCTTTTTCTAAAGCTTCCAAAAGCGCGACAGTTTGAAGGCCATTTCTACTGGCGCTAAAACCTTTTTCCTCTGTCACCATACCTTTTTCAATTGCCTCCTGTACAGAACCGACAATTAAGCGAGCGCCTGTTTTCTCTACTAAAGCATCACGAAATGCAATGGTTTCTGGAAAATTATGACCAGTATCAACATGCAATAATGGAAAAGGAATCTTTGCAGGATGAAATGCTTTTTGAGCAAGGTAAACCATCAATATGGAATCCTTTCCACCTGAGAACATCAAAACTGGATTTTCAAATTGAGCTGCAACCTCTCTTAAAATAAAGATAGACTCACTTTCCAATTCTTTTAAATGATTTAATTGATAATTCATTTTAAATATTAATCAATGGATAAATATGTTCTATAATTTCATCAACCGATTCTTCAACGGTTTGATTTTCTGTTTTCAAATCTAAAGCTGGGTTTTCTGGTTTTTCATAAGGAGAATCTATACCAGTAAAATTCTTAATCTCACCACTTCGCGCTTTTTTATAAAGTCCCTTTACGTCTCTTTTCTCGCAGATTTCTAAAGGAGTATTTACAAAAATTTCGAGAAAATTATTTGCTCCAATAATTTCTTTAGCCGCGGCTCTTGATTTCAAAGTAGGACTTATAAAAGAACTTATTACGATAATTCCGCTATTTAGATACAACTTGGCCACTTCTGATATTCTTCGAATATTCTCCTCTCGATCTTCAACGGAGAAACCAAGGTTTTTATTGATTCCAATTCGAATGTTGTCTCCATCTAAAACTTGTGGAAAAAAGCCTTCATTAAATAAGCGTCGTTCTAATGCTTGAGCGATGGTACTTTTTCCACTTCCGCTCAAACCAGTTAACCAAAGCACTTTTGCATTTTGTCCCAATCGCTGCTCTCTATCCTCTTGCTGCACAAGCCTATCGAATATTGGATGAATATTAGTACTTGCCATTTTATGATTTTTTAAACCAAGTTCTTATTGAACCTCTCGGCATAATTTGCCAAGCTCTTTCATGTAAGTAATAGATGAATATTTTACCTACAAATTCAATCGCTCCTATTGTGAGTGCATCTCCGATTTCACCAGTTATAACATAAGCAATTGCAATAGTAGTTGTAGTTGCTATAATCCGCCAAGTGAAACCTTTTAGGATACTTCTTAAATGTGATTCTTTTTGTACTTCCATAAAAAAGGATGCCCTTAATAAGCTTGAACTGTTCGTCTTATTTTATTTAAAAGAGAAGCATCGACAGACATGGTAAGAGAAAAACCAATATTGTCTAATGCAACAGCAAACTTATTTTTACCATCAATTGAAACCAATTTTCCTTTCAAACCAGTAAGATTTCCAGAAATAATTTCAACATCATCTCCAATGGTAAAATCCGCTTGTTCCATGGAAATCTCTAATCCTTCGCCTACCACTCGTTTTATAATATTGATTTCTCTTTCTGGAATGGCCAGTAGATCTCGTCCTATTTTAGTGAATTTCACAACATGTTCTGTTTCTAAAACAGGCACATATTGACCTTTTATTATTTTTACAAAAATGTAGCAACTAATGAGTGGAAAATCTACAATCTTATTTCGAGAAGCATAACGTCTTGTCACCCGATTGATTGGCAAATAACATTCGATATTCTTTTTATCGAGCATCTTTTTGACCAGCTTCTCTCTTCTAAAACTGGTATAAACCGCAAACCATCTTGGCTCCGTAAAATGAAGCTGATTGACCGCCTCATCTTTCTTCTTCTTATCCGCTTTGATCATAATTTTATTTCTTAACTCTCTTAAATAACAAACAAAATCGATTATAACCTCCAATATATAATTCCATTATCAGAAAAATTATAAATGCCTTTCAAGTCCATAATTATCGGTTTTTCATTGGTTATGGATTTGAAATATTCGTTTGACAGATCTTTATATTCCTTATGGGCAACAGCCACAATTACGGCATCATAGTCTTTTGAAGTTTGATCCACCATCGTCAATTTATACTCGTGAGCAACTTCGTTTGGAGACGCATGAGGATCTACCACGTGTACATTTACTGAAAACTCCATCAACTCTCTAACCAAATCAACGACTTTTGAGTTTCGAATATCCGCCACATCTTCTTTGAACGTAATTCCTTTAACCAATACTTTAGAGTCTTGCGGATTTTTACCTCTTTGGATGAGCATCTGAATCAAACGCTTCGCAATGAAGGCTGGCATTTGATCATTGATACGACGACCACTCAAAATCACCTGTGGGTCATATCCAATTTTCCTTGATTTATGAACCAAATAATAAGGATCTACGCCAATACAATGACCACCAACAAGTCCAGGGAAAAATTTGAGGAAATTCCATTTTGTACCTGCTGCTTTCAAAACCTCTTTGGTGTCAATATCCATAATATCAAAAATCATGGATAACTCATTCATCAATGAGATATTCAAATCACGCTGAGTATTTTCGATAATTTTAGCTGCCTCCGCAACTTTGATGGTTGGTGCTTTATAAATTCCAGCCTCAATTATTGACTCATAAACACTCGCAATTTCTTCGAGTGATTCTTCATCGCATCCACTTACGATTTTCAGAATTTTAGTCAACGGACGTGCTTTGTCACCTGGATTGATTCGTTCTGGACTATACCCAACCTTGAAGTCATCACCCATTTTTAAACCAGAAAGTTCTTCCAAAATAGGAACACAATCTTCTTCTGTACATCCTGGATAGACTGTTGATTCATAGATTACGTAATCTCCTTTTTTCAAAACCTTCCCCACACTTTCAGATGCTTTCTTCAAAGGAGTAAGATTCGGAACCTTATGGCTATCAATATCAGTCGGTACACCTATGATATGAAAATGAGCTTCCGCTAAATCTTTAGCCTCATAAGTGAACTTAATATCTGCTCCATCAAAATCTGAGCTTTCTAACTCTTTTGATGGATCAATATTATTACGCATCATTTCTACACGCTCTTTGCTAATATCAAATCCAACTACTTTGAATTTTTTGGCAAAGGCCAGTGCTAAAGGTAGGCCAACATAACCTAAACCGATTACAGAAATAACTTTCTTCTTTTCTTGAATTTCTTTAAACATTAATTACTCTTTTGACCATAAGAGAAGGGAAGGAGCTTCAAAAGCAATCCCGTTAAATTCTTCAGATGTATAAATTAGGTATCGTATTTTTCTCTTTACCAAATCCTCCGCTTTTTCAATCAAATTAATAAGGTATGACTTGTCGATATCTCCAATAATTACCAAATCTATAATTTTGCTATCCATTCCTTTTGCAAAATCACCTACCAGATAAACTTCTTGCACATTACCTAACCGCTCAATAACCGTAACCACAATATGGTCTAAACCTATATGCTTAAGAATGATATTGTGTACCTCCCCAAAAAGTGGATGTTTCTTGTTTGCTTGAAAGACTTTTCTATTTCCTTGAAAATTAGAAACAAGCATACCCGCATCTTCTAACCGATTGAGCTCCAGCCTTATTGAATTAGTTGATTCTCCAAATTCAGATTCGAGACTTCGGAGATAGGCAGTTGTATCACTGTTGAGGAAGAACTTCAACAATAACTTTATCCTTGTCTTTGATGATATTAATGCACCAATCATTTAATAATTCTTTGGAAACACAAAGATGATACTAATAAATTATAAATTTATAATAATTGAGTAGTTTTTTTACTCGAAATCAATTTAACATAAGAACAATTATAAAAATAAATGTATCGTCCTAATATGGGTTGACACTAAAATCGTAAACCACTGAAAATCAGCGTTTTAAAAATACCATTTTTCAATTGCTCTTTCGACCATAAAATTCATAATATGTAACGTCACCCCAATGACCTAAAACCACATTGAATTCCAAAAGAAACCTCATCTTTGCTCATATGTCAAAAATCACAGAAGAACTAGAGCAGTTAAAGGAAGTCCTTCAAATTGAAAAAGAGGAAGATTATGAGTTATACCGAAAAAAAATAGCAAGTCTTTCGTTGTCAGAACGACGCAAAGAAGGTTATACTTGGTCGCCAGTGAATGTCCTAAAATCAGGTTATACGATTGGTGAAAAGGCTTTCGTGGTAGTCGAAAGAACGCGAGAAATTAGCCAACCTCACCAGTTTCGCTCGGGAATGCCTGTCCGTTTTTACACTCAGAGTGATTACAAAAAACCAGAAAGAAGCGGCGTTATCAATTTTCTACAAAGAAATAAGATGAAAATCATCTTAAATTCAAAAGACCTCCCTGATTGGCTCAATCAGAACGACATTGGAGTTGATGTTGAATTTGATGGCAGGACTTACGTTGAAATGGAAAAAGCCTTGAATCAGGTTATCGAAGCAAAAGGCGATCGTTTGGCAGAACTGCGTGATGTGATTTTAGGAAAAACGGAGCCCTACTCAGATATTCATTTCAATCCAACACCAGATCCTAATTTAAATGACGCTCAAAATGTAGCCGTTCGCAATATTTTGGCTTCGCGGGATGTGGCGGTTGTTCATGGTCCACCTGGAACGGGCAAAACCACTACCCTCGTCCACGCCATTCAACAACTTTCCAAAAAAGAAACGGGCATTTTAGTGACTGCTCCCAGTAATACTGCTGCGGATGTATTGGCGATTCGGCTTTCGAATTTAGGTTTGCAAGTGGTCAGAATTGGTCATATCTCAAGAGTCGATGAAAGTATTTTGAAACATACCCTCGAAGCTCAACTCGCTGCGCACCCAGAAAGTAAAAACATTAAAAAAGTAAAAATTGAGGCGGCTGAAATGCGGCGTCAAGCGCAAAAGTTTAAACGAAAGTTTGACGGAGAAGCACGAAAAGAACGCAACCATCTTTGGGCTCAAGTAAAAGAACTTTCTTCGTGGGCCAATCAATTGGAACGAAGACTTGTAGATCAAATTTTGGATTCTTCGCAGGTGATCATTTGCACTTTGGTTGGAGTTACTAACCGCGCGATTAGTAATCGAAAATTTTCAACCGTCATTATTGACGAAGCAGCGCAGGCACTCGAACCGGCAACCTGGATTCCTATCACGAGAGCAAGTCGAGTGGTTTTGGCTGGTGATCCATTTCAACTACCACCGACGGTCAAATCATTCAAAGCACAAAAACAAGGACTCAGCATCACCTTGATTGAAAAATGCATCGAACGACATAAAAAGGTAAATCTGCTCAACATTCAATACAGAATGAACTTTGCGATCATGGAATTTTCCAATCAGCAATTTTATAACGGAAATCTGAAAGCGGCTGAATCCGTCACCGATCACGCGTTGGAGGGAATGGGCGAAAGTTCAAAGGTGCTTTTCATTGACACCGCCGGTTGTGGGTTTGAAGAACAATCGAAAGAAGGTCAAAGAAGTAAATTCAATGAAGAAGAGTTTTTCATTTTACGAGAACATTTGTATCAATTAGTCGCCAAATTTGAACTTGAAAAAAGCCCTTCCATCGCCGTCATTTCCCCTTATCGGGAACAAGTAATTAGAATGGAAACCTATGTAACGGAGGACGAAACCCTCTCTCCCTACCCCATCGAAATCAATACGATTGACGGATTTCAAGGACAAGAACGCGATGTGGTTTATATTTCTTTGGTACGATCAAATACCAAATCTGAGATTGGTTTTCTCAAAGATTATCGAAGAATGAACGTGGCAATGACTCGTGCAAAGAAACTTTTAATCATCGTCGGCGACAGCGGAACCATCGGTGCGCATGATTTTTACCAAAATTTTCTTAATTATGTAGAAAAAATAGGCGGTTATCAATCCGCTTGGGAATATATGCGAACGAGTTAAGCAACTTGGGATGAACCGATGCCGTGCTGAGCGCAGTCAAATGTGTTCCCTGAGCGAAGCCGAAGGGAACGAGCATAGAAACCGATTTTCACTTTTGTTGACTTCGGCTTCGCTCAGCCAACGCATTTGTGGACTGACCATTACTTTAGTTTCAAAATCTGACAAAACCAACACCTATGAGTATTTCATTTCTAAAAAATCTAAAAGTTCCTCATGTTTATGCCTTGCTAACTGGGGTCATTCTATTTTGTAGTGTGATGACCTACCTCGTTCCAGCTGGCGAATATCAACGCGAAGAACGCACAGCAGCTGGCCTTACCAGAACAATGGTTGTCCCTGGCACTTACGAACAATTGGACAAAAATTTCTCGTTTAAAGGTCTTTTTCTGGGAGATAAAGTTGAGGAAAAAGCATCGCCTGTGAGTTTTCTACAATTCCTATCCGCTATCCCTCGTGGTTTAGAAAAGACGGCTGATATCATCTTTTTCATTTTTGTGATTGGTGGCGTTTTGAATATTATTCAATCAACTGGCGCGATCACGGCAGGTATTCAAAGTTTACTGCGGCGGTTCTCTAATTCGGGACCTCTGCTCACCGTAATTTTGATGGTTGTAATTTCAATTGGAAGTTCCACGCTTGGGATGGGCGAAGAGTTTATTCCCCTCGTACCGCTATTTTTATATGTGGCAGATGAGTTGGGATACGATCGAGTTTATGGTTTGGCAATCGTGATTTTAGCAGCAGATGTCGGTTTCGCGGCAGCGACAACCAATCCATTTACAGTACAAATAGCACAAGGAATTGCCGAGGTACCTATCGGGAGTGGATTAGCATTTAGGTTGATTTTCTATTCGGTTTGCATGGTTTTTACCATTGGATACATTTTGCGCTACGGCGCGAAAATCAAAAAAGATCCTACCAAATCATTGGTCTACGGCGACCATTTTGAATTAGCCAATTTTGATAAAACACAACAAGCTTTTACAGGTCGTCATAAAATGATTTTACTGAGTTTTGTTCTGATTTTTGCGGGTATCGTTTACGCCGTTCAAGAAATGGGTTGGTGGCTCGCAGAGATGAGTGGTGGCTTCATTTTAATTGGAATTGTAGCTGGTTTGATTGGTGGACTTTCTGCTTCCAATACCGCTAAATCTTTCGTCAAAGGTACCGAGGAAATGATAGTTGCCGCATTGGTTGTCGGCTTCGCAAAAGGGATTCAAGTTGTTTTGGTTGATGGACAAATCATGGATACGCTGATTTTCGGAGCGGCTTCTATGTTAGAAGGTTTTCCAAAAATAGTCGCTGCAGAAGGAATGCTTATTTTCCAAAGTTTTCTAAATTTCTTCATTCCGTCGGGTTCGGGTCAAGCAGCTACGACGATGCCTTTGATGGCTCCCCTATCCGATGTTTTAGGACTTGAAAGGCAAACGGCAGTTTTCGCATTTACTTGCGGTGACGGCTTTTCAAATACCATCATTCCGACTTCGGGAGTATTGATGGCGATGTTGGCTTTGGCTAAAATTTCTTACGAGAAATGGTTGAAGTTTATGTTTCCATTGTTTTGCATTTTGATGACAATTTCGGCCGTGTTTTTGGCGATTGGCGTGATGATGGGATTTTAAAAGTAGCACAGGCATCCTTGCCTGTGAGATGATTTGTCACAGGCAGGGATGCCTGTGCTACAAAAAACCCGATTGTACATGATGTACAATCGGGTTTTCTTTTTTCATAATAAAAATGAACTTAGATAATATCTATTGCAGATACAATATAAGTCAACATGAAAGGTAGTGGCACCCAACTCCATTCTGGAATGAAGAAAAGCATACCAATAGTGATAGCACTAAAAACGATTGCCAATATCGCCGTTAAACCTTTTGATTTTTTTGATTCTGCCATTTTATATTTCTTTTAATAATTGTATTAACCTTTACGGCTGCAAAAGTATAAGGTTTTCTATAAAAAACAAAGGTTCGGCCAATGAAGCCGAACCTTTAATTTCTTAATTGCCTTGTAAGCACCTATCCGTAAATAGACTCCTTGCCTGTCTTTTTCGTTAATAGATAGTAAAATACTGCGCGGTGTTTCATTTTTGCAGTGTATTCTGCACAAACTTCTTTGATAGCAGCGTCCATTTTGCCATCGTCAGACATTCCAAGTTTCTTGGTAAGGAAGTTAGTTTTAACTCTGTCTAATTCCGTTTGGTCGCTACAAGATACCAAACCAGCATCTTTCAAATAAATTGATGGGCCTAAACCTTTAGCTACTTTTCTTAGTAGATCGCCATCAACTGCAGTCTTAGTGTTCTCAGCCATGGATTTGTTATAGAGCGCCAATTTGTCATCAAACTTACTCATAGTAAAAATTTAAATTTGGTTAAAAAATCAATTATTTGAAGCAATTATACGTCCTTTTATACATTATTTATAAAATATATTACAAAAGTTTACGAATGGCATTTTAGAGGTTACGGCCAAAAAAAGAAACGGTATTTATGACTTGTCACAAATACCGTTTCTTTAGGATTTTTTTTGGATTTAATACGCAAAATTTTGAATCCAACTGTTAGGCATCATTCCTACTTTCCCTACTTTGTGGCAAGCGACATATTTCCATGCTGGATTTAGCAATGCTTTTCTATGTCCTCTTGTAGAAATTCCGTCATCAACTAAAAGCAAAATGACCGCACGTCTGATGTCTTCTGGTCCACCCACAAGATTCTCATTTCCATCCTGTAAATCTCTACAACCATTCAAAATTCTATCCCATGGCCATGATCCATCACTTCCTTGGTGACTTGATACGCCCATCCGCTTTTCATCTTCACCATGTCTTCTTGCGACATCATAAAGACACTGTTTTGGTTGTAAAGTCGAAAGCGGCGTTGCCGTTCTCAATTCATCAATTAGTTCTACAGAAGTTTTAATTGAATTTCCAAAACTTCCATTTGTTTGTAAATATTTGATGTATTCCTGAATGTAAGGAATATACCCTTTCGGATTAGAACGAATCAAATTGATTTCATCAATCATCAATGCTTCCTCACTTCTCATATAAGATGCTGATGACCTATTAAACGAAGAAGGTGCTGGCCTTGAAGTTGAAGAAGTCGTAGTAGATGGCGTTGCTCCTGTTGTTGGATTCGTCGTCGTCCATCCTGATGAGGTCGTGGTCGTTGTAGTGCCTCCGTTATCTACAGTTGTCGTTGTCCACCCATCGTCGCCTGTAGAAGTCCAACTACCTGCATTAGTTGTTCCCGTTGGATTTACGGTTACTCTTTCGCCTTCTGCATCAGTAATTGTATTCAAACAATCACAATCAGTTGTTCTTAATACCTGTCCAGTAAATACTTCTGAACCAAGTGGCAAACCATTAAACTCACGGAACCTTGCCGCTGTATAACCATACAATGCTGCAATTCCTTCCATATTTTCGTTTTCTTCTGCATAGTGAACCCCTTTTTCTTGTTTTAAATATTGATCAAAAGGTTTACTGTAGCGTCCTCCTTTATTATAATTGTTAGAAGTCGTAGAAGGAACTGGTTGAGTGGAAGCAGGTGCTGGCGCTGTAGTCGTTGCTGGTGGAATATACGTTCCCCCTGATGTTGCCGGTGGAATGTAAGTTCCCGTCGGTCTTGATGGAGGAGTATAGGTAGTAGTGGAAACTGTTGTTGGTCGCGGAGTGGTGGTCGTTGTCGAAGCCGCTGCAGAGCCATAAACTCTCAATGGCGTACAAACAGAAAGTACTTGATTCAAAGAACGCCCATTTATATTCAACAAATTTTGAACGGAAGTTCCATACATTTTGGAAATCCGATACAAGGTTTCTCCTTTTTGTACAATGTGTACCCCTGCCTGAGAGGAGGGTGGGCAATTTTGGGCAAATAAAGTCGTAGTAAAAGCTAAAAAGCTTAATGAAAAAAGAATTTTTCTCATGTTATATTGGTTATGTTAAAGTGTTGTAAGTCAATTACTTACGCAAGTTAGTACTTTTTATAAAATAAAGTGTTATTTCAACTTATCAATAAAGGTTTTAAGGGCAGGATTCAAACTATTGGGTATTTTTTCGTTTTCCATCCAACCATAGAGATAACCGTCGTAATCCATACCTAAATACTCGGCTGTGAGTTCAAATGCTTTTAAAAAGTTGTCATAAACCGTCGAATCAGAGCTACTCGAGATAGTGTACAATTGTTTTCCTCTCAACTCTCTTCCAACTTCTTTATGGATACGGATTAAATCCGAAAATCGATCTACAAAAGTTTTCATAACGGCACTCATCGAGTACCAATAAACAGGTGAGGCCAAAATAATTTTATCGTACTCCACTACCCTCTTCATGGTTGGCAAAAAATCATCATCCTGATTTTTATGTTCATAATCATAATAACTGATTTTCAAATCATTCAGATCGATGAAATCGGCATCCACTTCTTCTCTTACTCGATCTATTAGTTTTCGTGTATCGCCGTGGCTTCTGGAGCTGCCTAATATGATGATTACTTTTTTTTGCATTTGTTTTTGCATTTTAAACATCTAACACACTGATAACCAATTGATTAAACAAAAAAAGCGAGCAAAACTCGCGTTTATCTTTTAAATCGTTGATATTCAGGGGTTTAAGATTCATTTCCTATTTCAATTAAAAAAAACTTTATGAACCTTTTCTATTCTAAAGTGGAGCAAATACTCCACTTTATATATTTATTTCTTATCCGATTTCTTAATGCGCTTTTGCATGTCTAATGATAAACGATTATTCTCGAGGGCATTTTCTTCTATTTTTTGTAAATAAAATTCGTGGGTTTTTAACCAACTGTCTGCCTCATTTTGTTTTAAAGCAGTGTATTCTTTAAAAACATTATATCTAAATTCTGAACTCATAGTACTGCAAAACTCCAATGCAATCAAGTGATGCGCAAAGGTTCCTCCTCCCCTACCTGCTTTTGATTCAATACCAATCCCATTTGTTTTTTCGAGCCATTGTTTTGTACTCAAAAAGAAGCTTGGGACACCTGCTCGCATCCTCAATTCATTATACGCCTCTTGATTATAATTTGGATTATTATCCTTTTCCCAAACATTCAAAAAATCAAGTGAACGCAACATCCCGATCCATTTACTGATTACCTTAGATGCATCCTCATTTACCAATTTTGCCAAATCAGTCAATGACAAATAATCTCCTGATGGCTTTTGAACTATCCTGATTTCTTGATTACCAATGGTTATTTTTTTATCCATTTTTGTTTTTTCTTTAAACCCCTCTAATTCGGGGGGTTTAATTAGAATCCTCAAAACCCCTCTAATTAGAGGGGTTTTGAATTTATGTCGCTAATATCTAAATACCATGAATATATTTTCGTTCTTTCCGTCTAAAATTAAAAATACATTTCTAATATGAAATATGCGCTCATTTCCTTGCTTTTCGTTTCAATACTCGTTTTCTCTTGTAAATCATCAAAAAAGTCACCTGGTTCAAACGGTGTTTTGATAAAAAATGGCGCTTCCAAATATTCTATTATCATTCCGACCAAAGCTACCCTACCTGAAAAACGTGCGGGCGAAATGCTTCAAAAGTATTTACAACAAATCTCAAGTGTAAAACTGAGATTGCAATACGACAAAGTCCCTGAACGATCAACCGAAATTTTGATAGGAAAAACGAATCGTAAAGCATCTAAAGCGTTGCAAAAACAAGCCGCAAATCTAGGCACTGACGGTTTTCATGTAAAAACGATGGATAGCAAATTGGTTTTTGTAGGTGGAACAAAATCGGGAGTTGAGTATGGAATTTACTCCTATTTAGAAAAATACCATGACTGCCGATATTTTCATAATTCAGAAATTGTAACTCCTAAAAAAAGGGAAATCACACTGGGTAATATTGATTTGAAAGAACTTCCCGCCTTTGAGTTTAGAGACAATTTTTACAAACCAACTTTGGGTGCATTCACCGAATGGCATAAATTGGATCACGTCGTTAGTCGCAAGGAATGGTCAGATTACTGGGGTCATACTTTCGAGCGGATGATTACGACAAAACAGTATTTCAATTCAAATCCAGAATACTTTTCACTCTACGAAGGAAAACGTGTAAAAGATGGGCAACTTTGTACTACCAACCCCGCAGTTTTTAAAATTGTAGTAGAGACCCTTCGTAAAAAAATGAAAGCGGATGGTAATAAAAAGTATTACTCGGTTAGTCAAAACGACCGAGGAAAATATTGCCAATGCAATCAATGTTCAGCCATCAATAAACGAGCAGGGTCTCCTTCAGGTGCTATTTTGACTTTTGTAAATAAGGTCGCAGCGGAGTTTCCAGATAAGGTGATTTCAACTTTAGCGTACACCTATTCGCGAAAGCCGCCTAAAAATATTCGCCCAGCAAAGAATGTCCAAATCGTTCTCGCTCCTATTGAAGCGAATCGGAGTCAACCAATAGCCACAGATCCCAAAACAGCCTCTTTCAGAAGCGATCTGGATGGATGGCAAAGATTGACAAACAATATTTTGATTTGGGATTATGTCATCAATTTCAGTCACCTGATGACGCCGTTTCCAAACATGCGAGTGCTACAACCTAATTTTCAATATTTTAAAAAAAACAACATTCATAGCATTTTCTCACAGGGGAATTGGGAAATCGGAGGCGAATTTGCGGAACTCCGAACTTACCTTATTGCGAAATTGATGTGGAATCCAAATATCAATTTGGATAAAACAATGGATGAATTCTTAAA
>CALHBQ010000252.1 GCA_937930815.1 uncultured Saprospiraceae bacterium
TCACCATCTGTATCCAGATCTACTAATTTTATATCAAGAATAGTTTCCTGATCTTCGGCAATAAGTATTTCTGTGAAATTTTGATCACCATCATTTTTATACCAAAACAAATCACCGTTAATCCATGAAGTTACTGCTAAATCATTGTCGCCATCACCATCCAAATCTGCAGCAACAAAATTTCTCATCCAGTAGTTTTTATCTTCCAGAAGCTGTTTGGAATAGTTTCCGTTTCCATCATTTGTCCAGATGAAAACTCTTTTATAATCTTCCGAATCATCATCTCGAATTACTACTACGATATCCCAATCTCCATCTCCATCCAAATCTGCAATCTTGGTATTATTTCCGATTAACATACTGTCAATTATGTGCTCGACGTAGTCGGTTCCAGTATTTTCATACCATGAGTATTCTTCTATAAGTAGATCTAAGTCGCCGTCGCCATCAAAGTCCAATTCTGGATAATTATAAAACGTTGGCACTGAAATGAAATCCGGAATTATTACATCAGTAAAATTACCCAAACCATCATTTTCAAAAAGGACTCTATTCGCATTACCACCTCCATTTCCTTCAGGAATAAAGTACTGAAGAAGATCTAAATCACCATCGTTATCATAATCATATAAAGAGGGAGCGCTAGGGCTCAAAATATCATTATTAATTATTGCATAAGTGAATGTTGTATCTATTGGGTTGTAAATTGCAGTTCCTAAAGTTGAGGTATTAGTACCATTGTTATAAATCATTATCCCAAAGTCGAGGTTGCCATCATTGTTTAGATCGCCACTTCTTGGAGTGACATATCCTCCATTCCTAGTAACAGAAAAACCGCCAATAGTCAGCTGTTTAAAATCATTATTACCTCTATTAATAAAAGCTTCTTTTGAAAAACTAACTCTACCTGTTAAAATAGCTTCATATAGATCTTGTCCGACTTGTTCCAAACGCCAACCTTCTTCTTCATACCCAAATATGAAATCCATTAAGCTGTCATTGTTGATGTCTATCAATTCTAATTTCTCATAAGGTTCGCTTGATCTTTCGCTATCTACAAGTATATTCGAAAATTTTCCAGTACCATCGTTTAATAAAATTCGAACACCTGCTTCATTTGACCTCGGGTCTCCACTTCCACGATAATAGTAGGAGCAAAGAATATCAACATCTCCATCATTGTCATAGTCAAAAGGAATCGCTTTGTTGACATGATTAATAGCGATTGGATGTTTCTGATATGCTCCATTTCCAAGGTTTTTGTACCAAGCAATATGGGTAGTTTGTTTGGCTGTTATCGTAGATCGATGTCCGCCGTTGTTGTACACTAAAATGTCTAGTAATCCATCATCGTCAAAGTCAGCGACTTCACTATCGCCAGGGAAATTTTGCCCGCCAAGGGCAATGGTGTGTTCTGTAAAATCAGTTTGCGCCGAAAGGCTAAAAGTGAAGAGACTTAGCAATAATGCCAAGCAAGGGAGGTAAAATCGGTTCATAGTAATGCTTTTAAATTAATTAATTGGTGGTATTCGGTTATGTATATTTTCTGCGAAAACACACACATCAATTGAACATCTGATGACAGATGTTCAATATTTTTTGATAACTAACTTGGGAAGATAATTTGTTGGAAGCCTATTTATTTGAATTTTTCTAAAGGCCCTTTTTTAGATCTGATTTTCTGTTTCAAAGGACGAACTTCAAATGTTGGATTCGGAAAGAGAAGGCTTGGCAGAAGTGCCAAGAAAATTTGGATGTGCTTGCTCATAGTAAATCGGTTTCTGGTTAAAGAATGTCTAAATATCAGTTAAATAACGATTTACAGATGCTATTTTTAGTTAATGTTTTAGAAAAAGTGTGAAAATCAGTTTAAAAAAGTGTTAAAAAAAAAGAAAACGCCTGCTTTGAGTACTCAAAGCAGGCGTAGGTTCCAGTAATGGCAATTCATGAATTGCCATTACTGGAACGGGTGGAAAGCTAAATTAATTTCCAACCTTCATCACTCTCGCTTTACGCAAATAAGGATGAAACGGCTGCGCAATCACTTGATACAAACCTGCTGGATATGGAGACATATCAATCGTTTTTTGATTGACCCCTTGCTCCAATTGCCAATTTTCGGTTATCAAAACTCTTCCGAAATTATCAATGATTTGAATCTCTGTTTCGCTTGCTTCTTTCGCAATCATTCGAACCGTCATCCGATCGCTCGTTGGATTTGGGAAGACCGATTGTAAAAAGGTGATTTCACTATCATTCGATTCGAAGGTAGTAGAACGATTATTTACACCAGAAAAAGCAGCCAACAATGAACGAGCTGCCTCATCATCTTCATTAGCAACACAACAACTTCCATTGCCAGGTGTAGAATCAGGATCAGATTGATCAGAAGCCGTCACCTGCCCATAAAGTGTCAGTGGATTCGCGGAAACGCGGAAATAATTGGCGGTAAAAACAGCTTGGTCGCCTGGTCCAATTGAGCCAATATCCCAAGTTTCGGTTCCATACAAATCGAAGGTTCCTTGAGCGGTGTTGAATTCGTTGCCACCTGTGTAAACAACCTGATCTGGTTTTGCAATATTTGCTTTTACACCAGTGGCAGTAGTTGCACTTCCATTTGTGATGACGTAAGTCACTGACCAATTCGCCCATTGAGGAATATCGGTTGTGGTGACAATGCTCATGGATAAATCGGCTCCGCCTCCATTATTGCCACCAGTCACGGTGAATGGGCGGGTCATTTGATTATTAGCCTCGTTGGATTCGGTATATTCTCCAATTCGATCTGCTACGAAAATTATGAAATAACTACCTGCCGCTGCCGTCGCTGGAATTTGAATGCTCTCAGAATTGTCTGAATAAACTCCAGACTTTAACGGAGGCATGGCAAAATTTCCAACATTCGTATCAAAATTTGGATCCCATGTCTGGTCAGAAGAAAGATAGACTGAAAAGATGGATTGATCCACATTCGTCAATCCGTTATTTTTTATTCTAAAATTAAGTGCTCCTGAACTACCTGCTGCGCCACTCGTCGGAGCATTTAGACTTTCAATCACTAAATCTGCTTCTTGTGGTATTGCATTACAGCTATTGTTAGCCAACAATTCTTCTTTCACTTTTGCCTGATTATAACCTACAATATAATGCCACCAATCATTGAGTTTTCCATCTGGATTGAGGCAATCTGCATTTGGTAAATGTCGATACCACCATGCCATATAACCCAATTGATCACATCCCCAATCGTTACAATTAAAACTGCGAGTGGCGCTTCCATTATTTGGATAATCAAACCAATTGTCTGACCCGGCACTTACAAAACTCGTGTTGTCATAATCATAATCAGAAGTTCCATTGGGTGGAAAATGGATATTTCCAACCTGTGCTTGACCTGGTTTTCGTTGGTTGTAATAAGTGAATCGCTCCCAATTATTAGGAGGGTTTGCATTGTAATCCCATCTGCCATAAGCTTGGCGAAGGGCATTTTCGGTACGATGACCGTAGCTGTGCATGGCTTCCGCCAAACCACGTTCATAATTCAAACCCATAATCGGTAGCAAGTCTAAACAAGTTGTATTTTGAACAGGTTGCGAATTATAGAAAAACGCGTCTTGACCTGCCAAAGTTGATTCCCACAAACCTGCAATCGGATAAGAATACAACCACACATCATCATATTCGGAATAATCAAAACGAGTGCAGAGATTATTATTGTCAATAAATTGATTGTAATCAAATCGCACTTGACCAGCTGCTTCAAATTGCCTCAAAGTCGCCCAACCCGATTCCTGAAAATAGCCGCCCATAGTTTGTACATCAGGGACTAAATTGCCATCCAAAGTAGTGTAAATATTATCATCGTACTCAACGGCTGTGATGATATACTCAACTGAACCACGGCTCACAGCAGTCATACTATCGCGCAGATTATTAACCAAAGTTGTTGGATCGAGCCAATTGAATCGTTGGTGAAATCGCTGTCCTTGATAAACTGGATCGTTCATGATCACCAAAACACGAACGGTTTTCTTTGGTGCTACGCCTGTGCTCGGAGGTGTCGTTCCTTGCACCGTGAATGTGTTGGTTGAAACAATCGTATTATTTGATTCATTGCTTTCCGCAATGGCGTTGCCATCATCAGCAACTAAAATCAAATAATAATCGCCTTGCGGCAAATTAGCAGGAATCGTCGAAGCACCGGGCACTGAAATATTCGCACCTGCTGGTGTATTTCCAGTAGGAACAGTTCCATCTTGGACATCATTCGTGCTAAGCGTCTGATCAGTGGAGAGGTATGCTTTGATTTGATAATTGCCTGCGGCAATGTCATTTCCAATATTTTGTAAATTGAAATTATAGTTCAAAATATCTCCGGGAGCGATAGTCGTTGCGCCAAGCGATAAGTTACTCAAAGTCAAATCTGCTTGCCCTGTCGGCGGTGGTGGCGGATTTGAACCATCTGTACTTGCTTCATCGTCTTCGTTTGGTGTGCAGCAAGTGCCGTTGCCCGGTGTACTATCTGTGTCCGTTCCAGTCATGGAGCTTACTTGCGCATAAGCTGCTGGTGCATTTGGTTGCAATAGGAAATAAGAAACTTCCATGGTTGCTGAACCTCCTGCTGGAATTATTCCTACGCGCCAAATTTGGTCACTATAATATTTGAAATTTCCCTGTGAAGCGGTGAATTCATTGCCGCCTTGATAAGTCACGCCATTTGGCGAAAGCCACTCAACTTCAACATCATTTGCAGCTTGACTGCCCGTGTTATTTATCGTTGCGGTGACGGTGTAGGCACTCCATTGACGAGGGTTGGCGTCATTTTGAACGAGAGATAATTCGAGGTCGATACCACCTCCTGTATTTGGAACGGTGAGTTGAAAATCAACGTCGTAATCATTATTCGTTTCATCAATTTCATCAGTTGTATCGAGAATATCAATGTTAAATTTCATCGTCTCTTGCCTCGTCTGATTGAAACCGAGCATATTGAACGGAAGCGTGAAAGTTTGGCTTGCTCCCGGCGCGAGATTCAAAGTTGGAGTTGATTTTATTTCAACAATTCCAAAAGAGACCAATGCTTGAATCAAAGTAGGTTGATTGAAAGTAGCCGTCCCATTATTACGAACAGTCACTTGTGCATTGAAAATTGAACCTGCGGGAATGGTCGAAGGAATTTGCACATTCGTAATTTCTAAATCGGGTTTGCCTGAAGGCGGGGGCGGAGGTGGATTTGAACTATCCGTACTCGCCTCATCATCTTCATT
>CALHBQ010000253.1 GCA_937930815.1 uncultured Saprospiraceae bacterium
ATTTTGGATGGTATCCACAATATCTTTTTCGTTTTTCCAACCTGCTTTTACGGTGTCGAGTTTCTCTCGAGTATTGGCAATTTGCTCAGAGATTAAGTTTAATTTCTTTTCATCATTTTCGCGTTTGATGGCTACGCGTTCAACTTCAAGTTGACGAACTTTTCTATCTAATTCATCGACTTCTTCTGGAACTGAATCGAGCTCTAAACGCAATTTTGCACTTGCTTCATCAATCAAATCAATCGCTTTGTCTGGCAATTTTCTATCAGAAATATAGCGATGAGAAAGCTCTGCTGCTGCGACTAAAGCCTCGTCCATGATTTCAACTTTATGATAAACCTCATAGCGCTCCTGCAATCCACGAAGAATCGAAATCGAATCTTCTACACTTGGTTCATCAATCAAAACAGTTTGGAAACGTCGCTCCAATGCTTTGTCTCTTTCAAAGTATTTCTGATACTCGTCAAGAGTCGTTGCACCAATGGTTCTCAACTCCCCACGTGCCAATGCTGGTTTCAAAATATTGGCTGCATCCATCGCGCCACCGCCACCACCGGCACCAATCAAAGTATGGATTTCATCAATGAACAAAATGATTTGTCCGTTGGAGTCAGTTACTTCTTTGATGACCGCTTTGAGCCGTTCCTCAAATTCACCTTTGTATTTTGCACCTGCAATCAAGGCCGCCAAATCAAGTGTGAAAAGTTTAACGGATTGCAAATTTTCGGGCACATCTCCTTTTACAATTCTCCAAGCAATACCTTCAATGATAGCAGTTTTTCCAACGCCAGGTTCACCCACCAAAAGTGGGTTGTTTTTCTTTCTTCTGGAAAGAATGTGTAGCAACCGACGAATCTCTTCATCACGGCCGATAATTGGGTCGAGTTTTCCTTCTTCCGCTTTTCCATTGAGGTTGATACCGTATTTTTCGAGGGCGTTGTATTGTTCCTCTGCGCTTTTATCCGTTACCTTTTTACCCTTTCTCAGAGCCATGATAGCGGCACGCAAATCTTTGTCGGTTGCGCCAAGGTCTTTCAATAATTTTCCACCTTGATCCGTTCCGTTCAAGATGCCGAGAATCATCATTTCAACAGAAATGAAATCATCTCCAAAATCTTTGAGGTACTTCTTCGCACGTGCCAACGCTCTGTTGGCATCGCTTGTCAAATATTGTTTTTGCGCACCTGCAACTTTCGGGTAATTCTTAACTGACTTTTCCAATTTTACTCGGAGGGAGGCAACATTCATCCCCATTTTAGAAAAAAGAAATTTAGGAACACTATCATCGGTTTCCATAATTCCTTTGAGTAAGTGCGTCGTATCGACAGATTGTTGCTCCAATCCGCCAGCAATCTGTTGCGCTTTCAAAATCGATTCCTGCGCTTTTATCGTAAAATTATCGTACGTCATTTTTATTTGTGTTTTAACATCCTAAACATATCAATTTATTCTCCAATTAACATTTTAGGAATATTTGGCAGAAAGATGCGCTTTTTTGCTGACATTTTGACTTCTGAAATGCTATCCAATTAGAATTGGAATAGATTGGAGCAGGGGAGTAGTGAAGGTCTTATGAAGTAGATTGGTAGGATGTTATAGTTTTTTAGCTAAAAATTCGTCGTCCATTTTTAATAATGAAGTTGTTTAAGAATAGATTTTAAGCTTTAAACTGCATTCTTAAACAACTTCAATGAACGACGAATTAAATGGTTAGTCTTGCTTTGTTTTTTTATAAACTTCCACACTCTTTTCCGTTACCATTTTGGAGGATTGAAAATTTTGACCCGTTACCAAACGGCCATCCACTTCCATATGTGGAGTACCTACTTTCGAATGTTTAAAATTACCGCCTCGTTCTTTCAAAACCGTTTCTAAAATAAATGGATATTGCTCATAATGTGGCAAGTCTTTTCGCTCATGTGAATCAGGGTAGCCGTTTACATTTTTACCATCCACGAGGTATTTACCGTCTGAAGTTTTGAGGTTGACGATAGCAGCTGTGCCATGACAAACAGCGGCAATGACTCCATTGTTCTTTTCATAAACATGCATCGCAATTTGCTGAATATCAGGGTTTTGTGGTAAGTCAAAAATAGGTGCGCTCCCTCCTGTGAACTGAACAATTTTATAATCATCTGGATTGAGATCAGACGGCTTTTTCGTATTTTTCAAAGCATACATGAAATCGAAATTATACAAACATTCGAGTTGAAAGGAGTCAGATGGGTTGATGTATGCAAGGGGTGCCTCACCACCAAGCGGCGTGACAATATCAACATGATAACCTGCTTTTTGATAACCATGGTAAGCAATCCCAACTTCTGAAAAACTATTACCGGCAGTCAAATCAGAGTCACCTTGTCGAGTAGCACTGGAGAGGATGAGTAACACTTTCTCAGTGTTTCTATCACTGATTTCACTGGCTGCAGTTTTACTGATGATCTTCCAACCATCCTCCAGTTTTTTTAATAAAAGCAAATCAATAAATCGCTTATTCAGACCAGGAATCAATACTTCCAATTTCGCGGAAGCGATACCTTCAAATTGATCAATGGAAAGAATATTCGTCACTCGGCCGTTGAATTTGCCAGGCTCACTTTTGGCGACGCCCGAGGCATACTTTTCGACAGTCATGACAAAAAGTGGCTGCCCTTTTTTATCCAAAAACATTTGTGCACCTGGCATAAACGCAGATAGAATTGAATCGGGGTAATTGTAGGATGTCCCGACGATGTAGCCGTTGATAGCTTTTCGGATTTGGGTTTCATCAGTGGTTTGGGCGTTGATGGTTAGGACTGTAAGTAGGAGAATAGTGGATATAAAATATTTAAATTGCTTCATTTTTTATTTATCTTTTATTGTTGGATAATCTATTACAATATGTCTCATTTCTTTATTCAAGTAATTTTTTGATTCGATTTTAATTTTCACGGTGTCTTTTATCGTCTGCGGATCATAAGTAAATGCAAATATGGGAATCTGCCCTTTCTCAAAGTCCACCGTTTTTCTTTCATTATCAAAAATTAAATCAAGCGATTCAAAATTATTAGGTCTTGCTGTATAAGCGTAAATTTCAATTTCTCTCCTGCCATCTTTCAACAGAGTGTCATGTCTAATTAGAGGAGATCTATAATCTTCCTCAAACTCTTCTTCAAATTTATGCCTCAAGATTAACTGGAAAATCATGTTATATGTAATCTCATTTTTGGCAATAATTTGATTTTTTGAATCCTTACTCTCTGTATTTATTTCGTTTTGTTCAAGTGTTTCTTTTATCGATCCGATTAGATTCTTCCATTTTTTTCTATCAGATTCTATACTAATTTCTATTTCGTTTAAGAGTGAAGAGATATTTTTTTGAAAAAGAACATTTAATTCTTCAGGTGATTTATTTGATTCAAGGCTTTCTTTTACCTTCTTATAGCTCACAATAATATCTTCGGAATCAAGCCTATAAGTTCTTTCGTAAGCAATTGTGTCAGAAAAAGTCATTTCTTTTTCATAAAACTCAATTGTTGAAATCAACTGATGATTTGCTTGTTGTAACATTTGAATGTTATTCTTACTGATATTTTTTTCATCAGAACAGCTGAGTAAAAAAAATGTAATAAGCGCCAGACTGGGTAATATCTTTTTCATATTTAATATATTATTGTTGAAATTTTCAACAATAATATAGCTTTTAGCAAAACAAAAAAGAATTCACTCATTGACTCTTTTAGTAAACATCTTATGCATGATTGTCCAATGATCTTGAATTTTCAAAAGCATAAAATAATCAACGTAAGGACTTTTAGCTTTTGGATTTGTAATTTGAACTTTTGCAACTGCAATGTCATTTTCAAAATCAATGGAGATGATTTTTCCAGATTCGCCCGTTGGTTGTCCTTCTTTTGTATCCAAAATATAGTCGGTTCCGCTCCATGTTTTTAAATTTCCTTCTTTGATATAGTAGAGATATAAATCTGGGTGAAAAGCTTTTTTCAATCTCTCCGGTTGACCATTGGTCGAACCTTCGATGTAATCAATTAATGTTGAAGTGATTTGCTCAATCTCAGATTTTTCGGTTTGTGCATTTAAACTAGCCATTGTTAAAAGAGCAAACATTAAAAGAAATAGATTTTTGAAATTCATGTTTTATTTTTTTGATGAAACATTAATAATGAAAGAATAAGTTTAAGCTTTACTTGTCCTCCTTTGGAGGAGGTGTCCGCCGCGGCGGACGG
>CALHBQ010000254.1 GCA_937930815.1 uncultured Saprospiraceae bacterium
CATGACATTGCAAGTACTGGTGGATTTTTGAGACCAAGTCAAATACATACAGCACGTATCAATAGCAATGGGGATGTAGTTGCTCAAAATATTATTACTCAAGCAGGAACTTCAGGTTCACACATGCGACCTACTGCAGGACTGATCAACAGCGCTGGCGAATTGGTAGTAACCGGCTGGGAAGACCCGACTCCTGATTCTGCTTTTGGCGATGCATTTCCGTTTTTATTGAAACTCGGAAGCAACGGCCAATGGGTACAAGGTGGTGGCGGAAATGGCGTTGATTTAGAAATGAGAGCCAATTCAACAAAACCAAATCCTGGGGTTTGGGAAACAACAGATTTAACCTTCACACTAAGAAACACCGGCAGCCAAACCGCGACTAATGTTCAGGTAAAAGTTGACATTCCTGGTACCATTATTTTACAAGGAGGTAATGAGTATCAGGCTTCACAAGGAAGTTTTTCTCCGTACGGTAATAAAATTTGGAACGTGGGAACGGTGGCTGCCGGTTCTACCAAAACGTTGAAACTCAACTTTTACAATCCGAATACAAATGCTAAAAACGTATTCGCACAAGTACAATCTGCCAGTGGAAACGATGGTGATTCTACACCAGGCAATGGATCTTGCTGCAATGGTTTGGAAGATGATGAGGCCTTCATAGCTTTCAACAGCGGTGCAGTCCCAACAAGATTTCCTGACTTGACTGGTTCGGATGTGCGAATAGCGCGCACTTCTGCAACTTTGGGTCAAGTGGTAAATTATTCTTTTGATTTATCAAATATCGGAGATGTAAGTGTTTCAGGCAATTATAGAATCTCTGCCAGACTTTCCAGAAGTAATACCAATCCATTCTTTGGCGAAGAAGCAGGTGTTGTCAATACGGGTAATACAGCTTTGGGCACCACTCAAGATGTCCCGGGAGCAATTACGGTTCCCAACAATCTTCCAGTTGGCACCTACTATTTATGGGTGTTAGTTGATAATGAATTCGATATTAGAGAATCAAACGAAAACAACAATAGAATAGTTAGTTCATCGACAATTAATATCACAGCAGGTGGCGGTGGCGGACAGCCTGATTTCGTCATCAATAATCTGATTTTTGATACTCGCACAACTTTCGATTTTGGTGAAAGTCTTCGTTTCAACTATCAAAGTAGTAACAATGGGGCAGCTTATACAGGAGGTATCTTGACTAGACTTTATCTATCAACCGATAATAACCTAAATACAGGTGATATCGCAATCGGCCAGCAAACGTCAGGAGCCTCAGGTGGTTTTATTCAAGCAAGTATTCCATCTGACAGGCCAGCAGGTCAGTATTATGTAATTGCTCGAATTGATGATAGAAACGCCATTGCCGAAAGCAATGAGAACAACAATGTTTTCGTCGGTAGAAGAATTACCATTCGGAATCCAGTTGGCGGCGGCGGAGCGATTGATGTCAATATGACTGCATCGCCAACCAATCCTAATCAATGGGCATTTTTCGCTGTAACTGTAACTGCGCGCAATACTGGAAGTAGCGCAGCAAGCAACGTTAGAGTAAAACTCACTACCCCATCCGCGATCACTTACCGAGGTGGGAATGAATTCTCTGCATCTAAAGGAACGCTTGATTGGTGGAATTCTGAAACATGGAATATCGGAAGTCTCAATGCAGGTCAAACAGCAACTCTGACGGTCAACTTCTTCCGCCTTTCGGCAAATGGATTTACTGTTAGCTCCAACGTTACTTCTGGTGGAGGCAATGATAGTGCGTCTGTCAACTTTGGCTCTGCTGCCAATGGCGTGAACAATCGTTCTGCAGTCCTCAACAATATGCAGAATGAACCTTTTGCCATTGTCAACGCTTATCCAAATCCAACAACAGAGCATATCACTGTTGGGGTTTATTCCAATAAAGCGCAGACTTCTGATCTGGAAATTATTTCCCTTACAGGAAAAAGAGTTTTTGGAAATAGCTACGATTTGCAAGAAGGACTAAATGAAATCAAGATAGAAACAGCCCAATTCCAAAGTGGTCAGTATTTCATTAAAATGAATCCTTTCCACCCTTATTTGAGAAAGATAGATTTCACCAAGGTGAAGTAAGATTTAGATTAAAAGTGTTTAACTAATTTGTTGGCCCATCTCTTTGGAGGTGGGCCTTTTTTTGTTTTTGATAAAAATCTTGTAATTGGTACATTTACAAACTATTTCTCTAAAAAAAACAAACATGAAAAACACAACACTACTTGAAAAAATCGGATTCGCATTTGTTGTCATTGGATTAATCTTATTATTGACCAATTCATTGACTGAGAACGAAAGCATTTTGAGCATAACCAAGCATTATGAAATTATTCATTGGCTTGGTTTGGGCACTTGGGCATTCGGGTATATGCAAAGAGAGAAGAAAGCGAATTCAAATTGAAACCTTCTGGTCAACACAATTTTCATAGAAAACCCGTTGATTGCCGAAAGTCCAACCTACCTTCGTTCCAAAATAGAGAAATATGAACACGTTTTCTGAATTAGGAATAAGTGATGCTTACGTAAAAGCACTCAAAGAACTCAATATTGTAAAGCCTTCTGAAATCCAAAAAGCAGTAATACCAAAACTGCTGGGGACCAAAACAGATTTAATTGGTTTGGCACAAACTGGAACTGGAAAAACAGCTGCTTTTGGATTGCCAATATTGCATACCATTGATGCAAATAGACCAGTAGTACAAGGTTTAATCATCGCTCCAACACGGGAGTTGGTACAGCAAATAAAAAAGCAACTCTTCAAATTCACCAAATACATTGATGAGAAGATTTTTGTAGAAGGCGTTTATGGCGGAGAGATGATTGGAAGGCAAATGAAGGCCCTAAAAAGACCGACGCATATAGTAGTGGCGACGCCAGGACGTTTACTCGATTTGATAGAGCGCGAAGCAGTGGATATCAGCAAGGTTAAAACGTTAGTACTCGACGAAGCGGACGAAATGTTGAGCATGGGTTTTAAAGAAGAACTACACAAAATTCTACAATACAATAAGACAAAACGAAATACTTGGTTGTTTTCGGCGACGATGCCTGATGAGATTAAACAAATCGTTGAGACCTCTATGTCACCTGATGCAATCAAAATTCAAGTCAACAAGAATTCATTGGTCAATGAAAATATTTCGCATCATTTTATAAAGACCAAAATTCCAGACAAAACAGATCTGATCGCAAGAATTCTTAAGAAAAGAAAAAACGAAAGAGGCGTAATCTTTTGTAGAACAAAAGCAGGTACCCAAAATTTAGTAAAACAATTGAAAGACAAAGGCTATACCGTTGGTGCTTTAGAAGGTGATATGCTTCAAAAGGAACGCGATAAAGTAATGCGTGCTTTTAAAAATGAAAAACTACAAATCTTGGTTTCTACGGATGTTTCTGCGAGAGGAATAGATGTGAACAACCTCGCTTTTGTATTGCATCATCAATTGCCAGATCAAATGCATTATTATACGCATAGAAGTGGCAGAACGGCTCGTGGTGGTAAAACTGGACAGTCCATCGCATTGATCATTCCTGGTGAAATGCAAAAGGTGATTGATACGCAGAAGGCGTTGGGGATTGTGTTTAAGGAGATAGTGATGTAAAAGTGTATCAAGGTTGGTTAAAGAATACTTAGGCCTATCTCTTTTGAGGTGGGTCTTTTTTAATTAAACCAATTTTAAGTCAAAAAAAAAATCATTAGTCAATGAAAACATCTGACACCATTTTAAAAACACTACTAATCCAAAATATAATTTGTACGATAAAATTACTTGTACGATAAAATTATTTTTTATATCTTTATTCTCATGGAACAAGAAATTTTGAATATAGCCATCAAAAACCTTTCGACTGCAACAGGTTTAATGATCGAAACGAATGATTTACTTAAGCCGTTCAATAATTTTCATGATGGTGTGCTGACAATTTTTAACAAAGGGGTACAAATTGAGATACCATATACGATTAAACGCAAGATCACTGTTGCCGAACTCCCTTTTCTTCAAGATTTGCCCCCTAAAAAAGGGTTAATAATATTAGAATATGCCTCCAAGTCCGTGAAAGAACAATTAAAGAGGTTAGAGATTAATTATCTGGAAATATCTGGAAATGCATACATCTCTTTTGACAAGATTTATATTTTCATAAACACAAATAAACGAATCAAACTCGAAGGCAATGATTCTAATGCAGCATTTTCTAAAACAGGGTTGAAAGTTGTCTACCAATTGTTGATAAACAAAAATTCGATAGACTATTCTTACAGAAATTTAGGCGAAATCTCAGGAGTGTCTATTGATACGATAGGACGTGTCTATGGAGAGTTAATACGTGATAAGTATGTTGTAAAAATCAATAATAGAAAGCATAGTATTCTTGACTATGAAAGGCTGTTTAAAGATTGGGTAACTTTATTTAATAAAACGCTTAGACCAAAATTGAAGAAAAGGTCGTTTCGGTTTAGTAATAATCAAAACATCCAATCCTTATTTGAGGCTAATTTTAGTGGTGAAATAGGAGGAGAATTAGCGGCAGAAAAACTTTCAAAATATAACATAGCAGAGAAGGCTAATATTTATGTTAAAGGATCGTTTGTTGAACTAGCTATGAAATTAAACCTAAGACCTGACAGCAATGGTCAAGTTACAATGATCGAACAGTTTTGGAATGATACTTCTGATAAGAATAAGAAGGTAGTAGATTTACCTTTAGTATATGCTGATTTAATTTCAGATCCAAAACCTCGAAATTTAAAAACTGCTAAATTAATTTTCAATGAGTATTTCTACCAACCTATATGAAGCACTTGGAAACGAATACTTGCAGAATATTATATCAGATACCATTGAAGCAGCAGGTGAATTAGGAATAAACTTTTTTGGTGTCGGTGCACTTGCAAGAAACGTATGGTATGTAGAAAATGATCGAATAGCCAGAGGTACCAAAGATGTAGATTTTGGGGTTTATATTCCAGACGTCGAAACTTACTCCGCGTTAAAATCGAAGTTAATAAAAGACTATAAATATATCCAATCTTCTGAAAATGCTTTTTGTTTAATTTCTCCCTACGAAATCCCTGTTGATTTTTTACCGTTTGGTGAAATTGAGAATCAAGGTAAAGTACTTATTGATGGTAAGGGCTTGACAACGATAAAACTTGATGGGTTTAACGAAGTATATAATAAAGGAATAAGACAGGTTGAAATCGGTTCACAACGAATCAATATATGCACAATACCTTCAGTGGTTTTGTTAAAATTGATAGCATACGATGATAGACCCGAACAACGTACTAAAGACCCACTTGATGTGTCTTCAATAATTATCGAGTATCCTCATATCGAATCTGATTTATTATGGGAAGAGTATAGCCATCTTTATGATCAGAATTTTTCTCATGAAGAGATTGGTACAATAGTGTTAGGTAATGAGGTTCGCAAATTGATTGAACAGAACAAAGAACTACTCGGTAGGGTTTTGCGAATAGTACAGGACGGTATAGAATTGAAAAGTTATCTTGCCGCTCGAATGATAATCGACAGTACAAAAGAAACAGTGGAAGAAAAGCAACACTTATTAAAGTTATTAAAACAGGGCATTAGAAATGTGACAGCATCCTAAAATTAGAGGAGGGCTTAAACCACCTCCAATGACTACCTTTGCCCCAAAAATCAACACTTGAAATCACTCATCCCTTCTTTTGAAATTTTCCAATACCCTGCCTATCGCAACTTTCTAATTGGTCGTGTACTCCTCGCAGCAGCACGCCAAATGGTCGCCGTTGCAGTTGGTTGGCAAGTCTATGATTTGGCGCGCGAAACCAGATCAATAGAAGAATCCGCTTTTCTTTTGGGGATGATTGGCTTGACCATGTTTCTACCCGTTTTGTTATTATCGTTGATTGGAGGGCAGGTCGCAGATCGATATAATCGAAAAACCATTTTAATCATAGCCAATACATTGCGGGTGCTGGTGATGGTTGGATTGTACATCGTGACAGGTTGGCCGACCGATTTGGCATTGAAGTCAATATTCGTTCTTGCTGGAATTTTGGGCGTCGTAAATGCATTTAATCCAGCCGCTGAGTCTGCCCTTTATCCAACTTTGGTTCCACTCCCCTCTCTTCCGCAAGCGATTGCTTGGAATTCCTTGGGTTATCAAATCGCAGCGATTACGGGGCCAGCGATTGGCGGGTTTTTATTTATTGGTGGGTTGAAATTGGCTTATGGCGTCGCGACCGGTATTGGCGTATTAGCACTCCTTTTCTTTATATTGATAAACGCGCCCAAACACATCCCTCAAAAAAATGTGCGAGGCATGACCATGATTTTGGATGGCTTGCGATATGTTCGAGATAACAAAGTGGTACTCGGCGCTATTTCATTAGATTTGGTCGTTGTGTTTTTTGGAGGCGTCACTGCCCTACTCCCTGTTTTTGCGCGAGACATTTTGGAAGTCGGAGCAGAAGGTTTAGGCCTCTTGCGGGCAGCTCCAGCGTTCGGGGCAGCATTGGTTGCATTCTACCTGGCTATGAATCCATTCAACAAACGCGTCGGTCGGAATATGCTGATTGCCGTTGGTATTTATGGCTTGGCAATGCTCGGTTTTGCCTTTTCAAAAATCTTTTGGTTTTCAATGTTTTTGTTGGCGGTCACGGGTGCCGCAGATATGATTTCTGTTTATGTCAGACAGTCGTTGATACAGATGGCAACACCCGATGCCATGCGTGGTCGCGTGAGTTCTGTTTCCTTTATTTTCATCTCTGCTTCCAACGAATTAGGGGAATTTGAGAGTGGCGTCGCTGCTCGGTTTCTTGGGCCAATTGGTGCTGTTTTGTTGGGCGGAACGGTGGCGGTTACGGCTGCGCTTTCATGGACTTCTTTGTTCCCTGCACTTTCAAAAGCGGATACTTATAATGATATTGCGGCTGAGGAAAATAAGGTTTAAAGCGGCTTGCTTTGAGCGACTTACATAAAGGATGAAGTGGAACACGGATTACACGGATAAACTCGGATTGTCGCGGATTTTTTTTGAAGTTTGAATTTAAAATTTTGCTGATGCTCATTATCAATTCTTCGATTCAATCCTGTAAATCCTATAATCCTGTAAATCCTGATTCAGACAAAATGAGCTTTGAGCGACTTAAACGAGCGATGAAGTGGAACGCGGATGACGCAAGTTGACGCGGATTTTCCTCTCTTAACGTACGCAGTTCTATCTTTCGACCAATCACAAATGCGTTGGCTGAGCGAAGTCGAAGTCAACATAAGTAGAAAAGCAAACTTTCTATTTTTCAAAAATAAAATATGATAATCGAAAATTTCAAACCTTTCGTAGGTCAACATTGTGAAACCACCACCACTGGCAATCTGCTAAAACAAATTGGAATTGAATTTTCTGAACCAATGCTTTTTGGATTGGGAGAAGGTTTGGGTTTTCTTTTTTGGAAAATGAAATCGTTTGATTTTCCATTCATTGGAGGACGAATTAAAACGGATTTACTAACCGAAAACATCTGTCGAAATCTCAATCTAAAATTAGAAGTAAAAGAAACTTCATCCCTAAAAAAAGCATGGGCAAATATCGAAGCTCCTTTATCAAAAGGAAAAGCGATTGGGTTAAAATTGGACTGTTATCATTTAGAATATTTTAGTTCAAAAATTCATTTTGCTGGTCATTACGCGACGATGTATGGGCATGATGATAAATATGCTTACCTGATTGATACCGACCAACAAGGAGGAGCAGTTAAGACGACGCTTAATAGTTTGGCATTAGCCAGAAACGAAAAAGGGCCGATGTCATCACGAAATAAAAGCTTTACCATTGAGCAAGTTGAGGCCTTACCTGATTTAAACCAAACCATCAAAAAAGCAATTTTCAATAACGCAACAGATTACCTGAATCCGCCCATTAAAAACTTAGGTTATAAAGGCGTCAAGAAGACCGCTACTGAAATAAAAAAGTGGTTCCAATCAAGTAAAAACATTAAAGACGAATTCCAAACCTCTGCTATGATAATGGAACGAGCAGGGACTGGTGGCGCCTTGTTCCGCAACCTATATCGAGACTTTTTGAAAGAAAGCGCCGAACGACTTGAAAGCAAAGCAATCGAATTAGCGTATGAAGAATTTAAAGAAATCGCCTTACTTTGGACTGAAATTTCGAATCTATTTATTAAAGTAGGTGAAACGAAAAATGAAAAGTATTTGCTTGAAGCTTCTTCAATTTTCATTCAATTATCAGAAAAAGAGAAACAGGTAATGGAAAAACTAAGAAATACTTCGAAATGAATCAAAAAGGCACTCATCAGGTTACATTCCCCTTAAAAGTAACGAATTAACAGGTTTTCGGTAACGAATAAACAGGTCAATAACGCTATGATACAATAGTTTTGGAACACAATTTTGTAACCAAAACAATTATTATGCTTAAGAGAGAAAACCTACTTTCCATGTGTACCTTTTTTGGTATCATGATGTTTGCCACTACCCTTTTGGGGCAAAGTTTTTACAAAACCTACAACCAACGCATCCCCGCCTTTCCCTATAGAGTGCTCGCAAATGGCTCAGGAAACAAAATTTACGCTTCCAGCTCCACTTTCCTTTCGACGGCCACTAATTTTTATGAAATAAGAACAGATGCCAATGGAAATCTGCAAAGTAATGTGCAGCACAATTTGGGCAGTTATGCAGGAGCGGAAGTAACCTTCAGATCCGATGCTGGCCAATACATCATCATGGAAAACGATGAGAGCAACAGAAGAATGCGCGTTCGAATCGTCAACTCCAACGGAAGCCTTGCAAGGACGGTTAACTTATTTTACCCCGCAGGAAGCAATGCTGCGTCAGGTGCCGCTGCTCAATACCCGAATGGAGATATTGCAGTGACGTTTTATTACGGAGCCCCTTGGTCGGATCCATCAAATGTTCAAAACAGATCTGCTCGTTGGGCAAGAATCAGACCTTCAACCGGTGCCGTAATTGGACAAGGAACCTTCAACCCTGTGGGAACTAATATCCGCCAGTATGAAGCTAATACGGCAATAGTCGGAACAGACAATTCTTTATGGTTAGGAATGGTAGAAGAACGGTCTTCTGGAGAAACCCACTTTTTGGTAAAAATCAATTCAAATGGCTCTTTTGGATTCAGACAACAGGTAGCGACCTTAGAAAGAGGCATTTATCAATTGGCTACCCGAAACAATGGAATCGCTTATAATCATACCCAATCCATCGAAGGAGTCCGCCTTGTAAATAATAATGGCTCAGGTGCAGGAAGCGTTTTGCCTGAACCTATTTTCATGACTGGTTTGCCGAGAGAAACGCTTGTAGGAACCCCTGATGGAGGTGTGATGATAATTGTACAAAGTACAAATGACCGTTTCCCCAGAACAGCCAATGTAATCTATACATTAAAAGTATCGAGTACTGGAACTGTCGTTGCACAAAACAAAATCACACAAATTGATGATGGTTCATACAAAGAGCCAGCAACTGCTTATTTCAATTCGGCAGGCGAATTATTGGTGACAGGTTATGCTGACCCTACCCCAGCTTCAAACGTACCATTTGACTCAAGACCTTTCCTTTTGAAATTGGGCGCAAACGGACAATGGGTTACTGGTGGTGGCGGTGGAAATGGAGTTGATTTGGAACTCTCTTCTGTTTCTTCCAACCCAAGTCCTAATGTGTGGGAAGCTACCGATATGACAATTACTTTGAAAAACACAGGCAATCAAACGGCGACGAATGTGCAGATAAAAGTGGACATTCCTTCGACTATCATTTTGCAAGGTGGCAACGAATACACCGCTTCCAAAGGTTCTTTTTCTCCTTACGGAAATCGGATTTGGAATGTCGGAAGTGTAGCCGCAAATTCCACTCACACTTTGAAACTCAATTTTTATAATCCAAACACAAATCCAAAAGAGGTATTTGCACAAGTACAATCTGCTGGTGGAAATGATTCTGATTCTACCCCAGGCAATGGTACTTGCTGCACTGGTTTGGAAGATGATGAAACCTTCACGCCATTCAATAGTGGTGGCGGTGGCGGAAATAATCGTTTCCCTGATTTGAGAGGAAACGATGTTCGATTGGCTGCCAATTCTGCGCAAGCAGGAAGTGTTTTGAATTTCACTTTTGATTTAATCAACTCTGGTCAAGTGGCCGTAAATGGCGATTACCGAATTCAAATGCGAATTTCTGACAATCAATTGACAGGTGCATTTGGAACAAGAGTAGGTGTAATCAATACAGGCAACACCGCTATTGGAACAACTCAGGATGTACCCGGAGCAATCACAATTCCAGCCAACACAACACCGGGTACTTATTACCTGTGGATAAGTTTGGATGATAATCTTCAGGTTTTAGAAACTAACGAAAATAACAATCGATTTAGAAGTGTCGCTTTCACTATTACCGCAGGCAGTGGTGGCAACCTTCCAGATTTGACACCAACCAATGTTCAGCCAGGTTCATTCAATGTAACTGCAGGTGGACCTTTGGGAGTTAGCTTTACTGTTGTAAACAATGGAGGTCCAATTCCTGCTTCACAGGTCTCTTTTGCTGGCCGTTTATATTTATCACAAAATACGACGATTGATGCTTCTGATTTCGTAGTTGGAAACTTGACATTGAATACAGGTCCTGGAAGCATCGCCGGAATCATTCCAACAAACATTCCTCCTGGTCAGTATTATGCACTGGTCCAAGTGGATGCAAACAATACAGTACAAGAAAGCAATGAAAGCAATAATGTTGGTCGCAACGCAAATAGAATAACCGTTGGTGGACCTATAGGCGGCGGAGGAGCTATAGACATCAGCATGTCTGCCTCCCCTTCCAATCCAAATCAATGGGCGTTTTTCTCTACAACCATCACTGCAAGAAATACAGGAAGTAGTACAGCGAACAATGTAAGAGTGAAGCTCACAACCCCATCTGCGATTACTTATAGAGGTGGTATGGAATTCACTTCCTCAAAAGGAACGCTTGATTGGTGGAACAGTGAGACATGGAACATTGGAAGCCTCAACGCAGGTCAAACTGCTACTTTAACGGTTAACTTTTTCCGCCTTTCGGCAAATGGATTTAC
>CALHBQ010000255.1 GCA_937930815.1 uncultured Saprospiraceae bacterium
GCAATATCTTAAATTTCAAGATGCTTCAGGAAACTTATCAACACTCGTTTTCCAAACACAGCACTATACTGGTGCCAACGGAACTTTGGATGTTACTTTGCTGGTTGGCTCCAACAATTTGGCTGGCTTGACGCTGACAAGTGCTCAGGAAGTTATTATTGAGGACATCGTTCCTGAATAGATTAAGAAAGGGGAAACACTACTTGAATTTTATGTGGTTTTTCCTTCTTTTTTCAAAAAAAGGATATGTTCTTGCTTTGATTTAAACCATTTTGGAGCGTCCATTAATTTTACATCATCTAAAATGGATATAACTTTTTCTTTTTCGAAATTATCTGTGAAATAGAGTTTGAGTAACTCTCTTCCCTTTTGTATTAAATTTTTGGAAGAACTTTTTCTTGATTTCGATAACGACTTTTCGCGTGCTACCCATTTCTCATAGTTTTTTGAATAAGAGATAAAATATTTATAATAAGAATGGTCGGTCAAAACCAAATCAAAGTAAATTTGAAAATTTAATAATTTGATAAGTCTTTGAAAAAAGCCGGACTTGAAATCATGCGCTTGTAAAATTTTTAAACTTTCATTCAAGTTTCCTTTTTGATATTCGATCTTTGATAAAGACCAGGACTTCCCATCTTCTTGGATATTTGGAGGAAGCGACTTGGTGTAATTGTTGACAAATGCTGTAGCATACTCACTATCATCTATTATGAGGCTATAAGAAAGAAAGGAGCTATAGGTAGATGGAGAAACTTGTCCATTAATCAAAATAGTACCTGTTTTAAATCCAAATTTATATAAATCCAATTGCTCGCTTATAGTACCAGATTTTTTTCTTCTGAGTAAAGCTAAATCATTGAGCAAAGAGAAAAGATGATCTTGTTGTTCCTTAAAGTCCAACTCTTCGAATCTTTTTTTGAATTCTTTCAGTATGTGAGTGTATTTTTGTTTGAGGCCATCCTTATTTTTAGAGAATCTAATTTTATATAAATCCACAGAAGGATGATGGATGTCTTTAGCAACACTCGTCCATTTTTTTATTTCATTTTCAATATCGTGATTCTCGTTTTTTAGTACTCTATTTCGAACAATCTGTTCTTTTATGACGCTGGCTTTTTCGAGCGCATAGATGACGTCAAGGTTTTTGTTTAATTCAATGATGCTGGTTTTGTCTGGGATTTTGATATTGGGAGAAGTGTAATTGTAAGCCATTTTGTAGCATTGCATTAAGTTTAGGTAATCATCCCAATCTTTTATTTTCTTTCCATTGATTTGGCTTATTTCTTTTTCTATAGTTTTATAAAAGAAACTATCATTCTTTCGATTCCCAAATTCCTTTGCTAAAAATTTCTGTCCAATTAATGGTTCTTTTTTCAAATGTTGGTGCGTCAAAAATGCTTCTATTGACTGATAACTCTGTGAAAGTAAATTTCTAAAAATATTGTAGGTGAAATGTTTTTTCGGAAAAGCGCGCAAAAAGATCTCTTCATCCGAATAGCCGAAAAGAAATTTTGGATAATATTTTTTGATAGTTTTAAAAAGCGGCAATAAGCTCTTATTCGAAGTGCACCACGGAGAGTCTAACCATTTTTCAAATTCCTTTAGTTCTTTTTCATCAAGTTGCCTTAAAGTTGTGACATACTTTGAGTCAATCATGTGACTTTTTTTTGTTAATAATTAGGTGTTTAAAATATTGATAATCAATATTTTGCAACAAAAATAAGAAATTTTATTTATTAAAATTGTTAAAAATTGTCCACAATAATTGGTGTTTAAATAACTACTTTTAGGTGACAAACAACTCAGGCGATAAGAAATGCTTTACTACTTCGAAATCTTTTTTGTTCAAAAAAAGGATTTTTGAAACAAACACCTAAAATTCAATTCAAAATAAAACGAGATGGCTACATTTCCTCAGGTTAAACTTACGCCTAAAAATATTTCTACTACAGATTTCTACTTCTTGGAAGGTATCAAGGCAAATGATACCAAGACCCTAAATGAAATTTACCAAAGATTTCTTCCATCTGTCAAAAAATATGTTTTGGCCAATAGCGGAACTCAAAGCGATGCCTTGGATGTCTTCCAAGATGGATTGATGGTTGTTTACAAAAAACTAAAAAACGAAGATTTACAATTATCTTCTACTTTTCACACCTATCTATTTTCAGTATGCAAATTTATCTGGTTTAATCAATTGAAGAAGAAGCATCGGAAAATTGTTCAAAGCGAACCCACCCTCGATATCATTGCAGATGTCAATATTGAACATGAATACATGGAGTTAGAAAAACAAAAACTTTTTGAATCGAAACTAAACGAATTGCCTTCGGAGTCAATGAAGGTTTTAAAATTGTTTCTCAGTAAAAAATCCATTAAACAAATTGCGAATATTATGGGTTACACAGAGGCATATGCTAAAAGAAAAAAGTATAAAGCTAAGATGCAATTGATTTCTGCAATTAAGGCAGACTCACGATATTCTTCCTATTCTTCAGGTACCTCATAAGGCTATTAATTAATTTCTACAAGGCCAGTTTTTTTTGGTAAGCCAAATATTAGCTATTTTTGTTCTTTGATTATAAGAACGAACAGCTAACCGATCGATTTTCTTAGACTTTCATAGTGGAAATTTAAGAGGCATTTTTGGCAACCCAACACAAAAACGAATAATTATGGATAGTGAGGAATTCTATGATGAGATTGAAAAATATCTCAATGGAACTTTAATTGGAGACAAGAAGAAAGCATTCGAAAAAAGAATGAAAAGTGATAAGGAGTTTAGAGCGGAAGTAAATCTACATAAAGATTTATCCTCCTTTTTGGGAGATCCAGAAGAGAAAGCTTTTCAAGATAATTTAAAGGAAATTGGTGCTAATTATACTGCAACTACATCTCCCGAAAATCACTGGGGATGGCTTAAAGTTTTGTTCCTCTTATTGGTTTTAGGTGGCATCGCTTGGTGGTACTCACAATCCTAATCAAAGGAAGAAACTAAAACGAACCAAGAGGAAATATTTCTAATAAAAAAGATGATGGGATAGAAAACTAAATAGCATTCCTTATAAAGATTTACTAAAACCTTCTCTGTTATTCAACCCACTTACTGGTAATCTACTTGCACGTTTTCAATTCTTGAAACGACAATAATATGTTTCTAAAACATCTGCGATGATTGTCGCAAAGTCACATCAAACATAGCTGGCAAAGACAGAATGCATAAGCATTTTTTTTTAACTCACCTTATTGGGGTCACCTTTTATTTGCTCAATACATTAATGGTTGAATTGAATTAATAATTGAGGCTTAATCTCGAATTGTTTTTTTATCAATGTACAAAACGCCTAATGTCAATTAGTTTCGAAAAATAATTGAATGATTTGGGTTAAGCCATTTTTTATTTTCCTGTTTAAACACTTAATATTTTACTCATGAGAATTTTGCACTGTACTCTGACTATGATAGTCGCCATGTTTTTATTTTCAAATAATACTTTCTCTCAAACTGAAGATTTTGTCGAAACAACTAACGATACAAAATTTACAACTAATGGCTTTTTATTTAATACTACCGTCGATTTCTTTATTGAAGAGTTCGCAAATTTTGGCTGCGACGATGATTTTTGGTTAGGAACAGGTACCGGTAACGGAGGGTCATCTGGGACTTTTGGATCGTTTACTGGGGCTGCTTCCGGTAGTAAATTTATTTTATCTACTACCACTCCAATTTGTGTGTGGACAAGTGCCAATGATGCAAGTTCTTATGCAAGTGGAGATATAGAATTCATAGGCACCCTTGCAGCTGGAGGGACTGTTTCAGAAACGTTTTCTATAGTGCCTCCTGATGATTATACTTTCGACAACATTACGTTTTCGAATGCGATTTGGGGAGGGCAAGAGCTAACTTCTGTTGAAGTGAAACCTGCAGGAAGTATGAATTTAAATTATATTTCAATTGATAATTTGGCTTTTGCAAGCTTAATATCCGCAACTTCAAATGCACCAGAAATAAATGTGCAATCTTCAACTAGCATCAATATAAATGATGGAGCTGGTCTTGCAGCAGCTAATGTTATCAATGAAACTGATTTTGGTGATATAAATGTTGTATCAGGAACAAAATCATATACTTACACAGTGATTAATAGTGGTACGGCTGATTTGGATTTTACAGGAAGTCCTTTTGTTGATATTACAGGTACAAATGCTGGAGATTTCTTGGTAACCACTCAGATAAGTACTGATCCACTTCCTCATACGACTGGAAACACAACAACCTTTACAGTAGAATTTAATCCAAGTGATTTTGGTGAACGTTCAGCTACCATTTCCATTGCAAATGATGATAGTGATGAAAATCCATATGATTTTGTTGTTAAAGGAACGGGTACCGATTTCCTTGAAATATTTGAAGATGAAACGAACGGAGCTGTGAGTTTTAATACGGATGGTTTTATGTTTAATACCACAGGTGATTTAGCAGTAGAATTTTTTAATGGTTTGGGATGTGATTCAGATTATTATTTAAGCTCTGTGATTGGAAATGGAGGCTCCTCAGGTTCTTTTGGGACATTTGCGGTAGCTTCTTCTGGAAATAAATTTATTATGTCCACCACTTCTTCAACATGTGTATGGACAAGTGCTAATGATGGAGCTGCGTATGCATCTGGAGATATAGAGTTCATAGGAACTCTTGCCACTGGAGGGACTGTTTCAGAAACGTTTTCTATAGTGCCTCCTGATGATTATACTTTCGACAACATTACGTTTTCGAATGCGATTTGGGGAGGGCAAGAGTTGACTTCAATGGAAGTGAAGCCTGCTGGTACAATGAATTTGGATTATATATCTATCGATAATATTCCTTTTGAAAATCTTATTGTAGCACCTCCTACTACGCCCGAAATCGACGTACAAGGAAACTCAACCTCCATCG
>CALHBQ010000256.1 GCA_937930815.1 uncultured Saprospiraceae bacterium
ACATAATCCCTGATAAACTGCGGAGCCATTCTACTGCGCCAACTACGTTTTTCTTCCATTTTCTAAATTAAGTCGCAAAGGTAAAAAGGGTGGTTTATTCTATGCAGAATAAACCACCCTTTTTATATAAAGTTTACAACTTCATGGATGAAATAGAATAGGACTTCTATTTGACTATCACTAAGTCTTTCTCTTTTTCTTCTTGGCCGCTGGGAAAAGCACATTATTCAAAATCAAACGATAACCAGGTGAATTTGGGTGCAAACTCAAATCGGTTTCTGGGTCATTGACAAAGTGACGGTAATCTTCTGGATCATGTCCACCGTACCAAGTCCAAAAACCTTCTCCAATATTACTGTGAATATATCGAGCCTCTTGAGCTGGTTTGTTTTCTCCCAAAATCAGGACGTTCTTTTTAATAGTTCCGTCCTTATAAGCAGTGGTTTGTCCCATGAAACCTTTCACAGTACGGGTATGATTTTGAGTCAACATGGTTGGAACGGGATCCCACTTTGCTGAAAAATCGAACAGCGTGAAATAATCGTTTTTAGCCGTTACGTTTCTACCTTGGTTGTGATCAATGGTCGAATATTCGTATTCCAACGGATTTCTTTTTAATTCAAAATTTTTAAATGCAAAGGTTTTTGAGAAATCCAATTTCTTTTGAGCATTGGGATCAACGGCATCTCCGTCGTAAATATCTGCACAGATATCAACGCCATCAGCAGCCAATGCAATGTCGTAAGTATCTGTCGCAGAGCACATTGCAAACATAAAGCCACCGCCAACGACGTATTCACGAATCTTTTTTACAACTGCCAATTTCAAATGAGATACTTTTTTGAATCCCAATTCTTTAGCTGATGCTTCAGAGCGACGCACCTGTTCTTTGTACCAAGGTTGTGTATGATAATTTCTATAAAAGCGACCATATTGCCCCGTGAAATCTTCATGGTGCAAATGCAGCCAATCGTATAAAGCAAGTTTTTCACTCAAAACATCTTTATCATAAATGGTTTCGTAGGGAATTTCAGCATAGGTCAAAACCATTGTTACGGCATCATCCCAAGGCTGTATTTTCTCCCCACGTGCATTTTGATCAGGTGTATAAACGGCAATCTTTGGAGCGACTTCCAATTTGATTGCATCCTTATTTGTTTCTGGGTCTGCGATTTCAGCCAATAAATTATTGAACTGACCATCTGCAATCACCTCATAACTAACACCACGCGTTTTACATTCTTTTTCAAAAGCAACATTGTGTTTAAACGCAAAACTTCCGCCACGATGATTGAGTAACCACCATGCTTCCAATCCTTTATCCAAAACCCAATAAGTGATTCCGTAGGCTTTCAAGTGGTCTTTTTGAGACTCATGATCCATCGGTAAAAGAATATAACCTGCCTGAACATTGAGGCTGAAAAGTATAAGTGCCATAGGCACAAGAATCCATTTTTTCATATTTCTTCTTTTTTTGAAATAGACAAGGGATAAGTTGTTGGGGTTGCCCTTATCATATTAAGAAAAACGCAAATCTTGCGTCTTAGTTTTTTGAAACGAAGAACTTATGATTTTGTTAAGTGTAGTAAGACTATTTTGGAATTGAAATTAATTTTCTGGTCAAGCTCCAATCTGTACCTTGGATTTTTACGATAAGAATTTGAGCATTATTATCAATTTGGAATTGATAATTTTTCAAACCTCGCTTTATTTCAAATTCTGAAATTTTCTTTCCTAAATTATCAAATATTGACAAGCGCGAATCTTCTTTTAAAGGTTCTTTAAACTCAATATTCACAATCCCATCACGATTTGGATTTGGATAAAATTTCACATTAGGTTGAGAACTTACTGTTCTTATAGAAGAAGTTGGAAATTCAGTTACCAAATATGAAACAGCAGTATTAGTAATGATAGGAGGGTTTCTATCAAAGTAGATATAAGCCTTATTTGAAACTTGAAGAGGTTCAATTAGGTCTGACTTTGATTTAATTTCAAATTGAACAAATCCATTGCTCTCTGATAGGTTGGTTGTAGAGTCAGGTAATTGGATGTTTTTAAATATAAAATGGACAATTCCGCCTTTTCTTAATTGAGTTTCTACTTCGTGGCTACTTTGTAGTACTTTGAAAGTAGAAAGATCGAGATTCTGGCTCAAAGTATCAATGATTTCTACTCTAAATGCTGTGTCATTTCCAGTATTTTGAAATCTTACAGTATACCTTAAGTAATCTTTTAGTAAAGAAAGGCTATCTCTCATTTCTCCAGAAGATTGAACAAGTTTATCGTTAGGGTCATAAGAACATCTGATAATCTGTTGAAAACTTGTGCTATCTATTTTGCTAAATGAATTGTTTTCATTTTTATAAATATGAGCTTTCCAATTTAATGTCTTTCCAATATGATTGAAATCTGGAGTTGGAAAGCGCATTTTAAGCTGATTAAATTCAAAAGGAAGAAAGTCCACAAAATCATAAAAGTATTCATTATTGATAGAATCAAATGTCAAATTAGGTTCACCATTTAGGAAAGTTATCAAGGTGTCTGGTTGAATAACAATTCGTCCAGAAAAAATGGTGGTTCCAGTATTTTTAAATCCTAAGTAATATGTGGTGCTTAAATCACATCTTGTAATATCACCTGTTAAGAACATTCTTACAGAGTCTTTAACTACTTCAGGTATGATTCTAAAATCTAAATCTTGGATTGAAGCATTTGCGATGTTCACAGTTCTATTTAAAGAATCTGCAGCAGTCCAATTTTTAATTTTTACTAATTCAATATTGTGAGTACCTCTTTGAACATTAAGTCCATAATTGCCATCCTCATCGGTGTATAGGTTGATGCTATCTTGTTCAAAAAGAACACGCTCTTGATAAACGGGCATATCTACTCGAGGTTCAAATTTTTTATCATCATTTACATCAAAATAGACGCGCCCTCCTAAATTATATGTTTCCCTTCTATCCATAGATTTGATACCGTTTTCATTAAATACGCCTAAACCATGCTGAGTGCCAATCCAGATGTTATCATATTGGTCTATTGCTAAATCACTGATTTCGTGATAAGGAAGGCCACTATTGTGGGGAAGGATATGTCGCCATTCTTTACCATCAAATCTGAAAAGGCCACCTTTTGTACCAATCCAAATTGTTCCTTTTGAATCTTGATCGATATAATGTTGATGACGATTACTAGTGTAAATTGAATCTGGTAGTGTTAAAGTCTTCCATTGTGTACTATCCTGGTCGAACACAAAAATTGTAAGATTATAGCCTAAGTAAATGTTTTGTTGTTTGTCGATGAATAAATCTGGATCACTTGAATTGAAACCGAAACCTGGAAGATTAAATTCATTTAAGGTAGAATCTTCCACATTCCATTGAAAAAGAATATGATCCGAACTAAGTTCCTCACTTTTCGACCAAATATTTCCTTTATTATCTATTTTAGGGTTTGTATGCACATCGCTTCTTATTGCAGGAATGGAGGTAGTCTCATATGATGAACCTACCAATTTTCGGTAATTTGGTTCAGCATCTGAAAAAAAGAGGAAATCTCCATCTTTTTTGATTAAACAATGGTTAACTGAAAAACTACCTACAAAGAGTTCATTAAAATTGCTACCGTTAAAATGATAAAAAGTCGCATTGGATTGGTCTTCATGATAGTAAGTATTTCCGATTGTATCCGAAAATGCATAGAGCCTATGGAAGTTATCAAGAGGGGTTTTATTCAAAGTATCCCAAGATGAACCATCAAAAGTAATCAAGTCAGTACCGGCATTTATTTCTTTAATGTAGCTGGATCCAATATTTACATTTTGGATGTTATTACTTGATAGTGGGCAATTACCAAGAGGAATATATTCTTTTTGATTATCACTTGTTAAATAGAAAATACCAGATTCGCCATCAATTGGAGAGCTTCCCCAGAAATTGAATGAATCTTCCCATAAAAAAATGGTAAAATCTTCTGGTAGCCTATGTTCTGTATTTGTTAGTTCCCAGTCATTATCTAATTTAATTAATGCATTCCTTCCACGAATCCAAGGTTCGCCTTGTGGACTAAAATAAAGATTAGGCGAGTAATTGTATTCATTCAAAAGTTCTAATTGACCGTCTTTAAGCCTTACAAGATGATAATCAAAATCATATTCAAATTTAAAGTATAGGCTTCCATTTGGATCTTCTATAATTCTACTGTTCGTAGATACTTTAGCCCCAATTACTGGCTCGACATCAAAAACAGTCCAATTTTTATTTTCAAAAATTGCAATTTCTCCTGAACTATAAGAACAGATTAACCTATTATTCGAATCTATTGTAATGGCTTTCGGGTATTTATTTTCTCCAGGAGGATCTACTTTTTCTAAATGATAATTTTCAAGTTTCCAGATTTCATATCGAGTTGTATTGTAGAATGTTGTAAAATATACAATACCTGAATTTGATACTAAAAGATTAGAAATGCTTTTCTTCCCAACTAAGACCTCCATATTATCTGCGGGGTCAGTAAATTTTTCTCCATCAAAGAATTTTAAAACTGGTGCATTTCCTCCAAGCTGAAGCCTAAGGCTATCTGTTTGCACTCCCACAAACCATGCTTTCCCAGAATGATGAGTAGCTAATGAATTAACAAGATTTCCTTTAATTTCTGAATTAGCTGAATTATACTGAGCAATTACCCTCCTTGAAGGCTTATCTATCAACGTAAGACCACCGTCGAAACCTACCCATAAAGTATCACCAGTTTCATCTATATCTCCTCCCTTCAAATTGTTTCCGATAAAATTTATCCATTTGGGCTCATTCTGAGCGGACAAATGGGAAACAGAAAATATTGATAGAACCAATAGAAGTTTAAAATTTTTCATAGCGAGGGTTTTGAGATTAAAAATCAATTTTACACTTCATACTCCAAAATCGTCTTTTCAATAATATCACAACAATCCAAAAGCTGCTCTTCATTCATCACAAGCGGTGGAGCGAATCGAATAATATTACCATGAGTCGGTTTAGCGAGTAAACCATTGTCTCGCAATTTCATACAGATATTCCAAGCGGTTTTGCTGTCTTCTGTGTCATTGATAACAATCGCGTTGAGTAAACCTCTACCACGAGCGAGCACTACGAGGTCGCTTTTATCAACCAATTCATTCATTCTTTTTCTAAAGAGTTTACCTAAAACCATGGCGTTTTCAGCCAAACCTTCGTCTTCAATTACTTTCAATGCTTCCATTGCAATCGCACAAGCGAGTGGGTTTCCA
>CALHBQ010000257.1 GCA_937930815.1 uncultured Saprospiraceae bacterium
TAGTGACGTTCAAATGGAATTCTAATTCCGTCTTCCAATCCGTTTATCAATGAAGTGAGTTCTTCCATCATGATGTTTCCATCTCCCTCATTTCTGATAGTTTGAGTACCAGAGTTGAGATAGAAGTTATTATCTGTTCTATCAATTACCGTATTCATCTTCACCTTTTTACGATAGTTATTAATGAAGATATTCTTCATAATCGTAAATAACCATGCTTTTAAATTGGTACCAGGCATGAACTTGTCTCTATTCTTCACTGCTCTGTAAGCGGTCTCTTGAAACAAGTCTTTTGCATCTTCAAAATCTTTAGTAAGATTATATGCGAATCCATGTAAAATGCCTCTATACTGCTCTATGCTTGTATTAAATTCTACTGTTGACATACTCTTCTTATTTTTTGATGAACGTTTTCTTATTTTCGTTAAACAAAACTACATACTACTTAAACAAATACCAAGTAAAATGATAAATTTTTATTTATCAAATACTTAATCCACTTATAATCAGTGACTTATTGTAAAATTTATTTTTTCCGTAAAAACATACTTTCAATAATTACTGAAAATTAATTCAATACTTTAATTTGAAATAGTATTTTTAATTTTGGACTTCAAAAAACAATAGAAATTATGACCATCAATCAACGAATAGCAGCAATAAGGAAAGAAATGAAAAATGCATGCATCGATGCTTACATTATTCCAAGCGGCGATCCTCATAGAAGTGAATATGTTCCTGATCGATGGAATTCAAGAGTTTGGATTTCTGGTTTTGATGGTTCTTCTGGCACGGTGATCATCACGCAGGATCATGCAGGTGTTTGGACTGATTCGAGATATTTTATTCAGGCAGCGCAACAGTTGAAAGGTTCTGATTTTCAATTGCATAAATTAATCATTCCGCATACGCCTCAACATCTGGAGTGGCTTCAAGAGAATTTGTCAGAGGGAGCTGTAGTTGGTTTTGATGGATGGATGAATACGCCTGCGCAGGCAAGACAATTAGCAAAAGCACTTTCTACCAAAAAAGTAATTCTTAACAGTGATCATGATTTAGTTGGAAAAGTTTGGGCAGATCAACCTGCGTTACCAACCAAAAAAGTCTTTGATTTAGATTTGAAATATGCAGGGCAATCTCGAAGTGAGAAATTTGATATTTTAAGAAAAGAAATAAAGAAGCATGGAGCGCAGCAATACTTTATCAGCATGCTCGATGATATTGCTTGGTTGCTCAACTTGCGAGGAAGTGATGTTGATTGTAATCCAGTTTTTGTTGCTTACGTGGTCATGACAGAAGCTGGCGTGAATTTATTTGCAAGTGCTAAAAAATTCTCACCCGAACTAAAAGCAAAACTTGCGGAAGACGGCGTTGTGATTCATCCTTATAATAAGGTAGAACATTACTTATCAAAAGTAGATCAAAAGATTTTAGTAGATCGTGGATCGATTAATTTAAAATTATTCAACACGATCAAGGAAAACCATCGCATCGAAACGCACAACATTGTTGAGCATTTAAAAACTATCAAAAACGAAACAGAGATTTCGCATTTCAGAAATGCGATGGTGAAAGATGGGGTGGCATTGACGCGCCTTTTCAGATGGTTGGAACAACAGTTAAAAAAACGAACAGTCAGCGAAGTTGAGATCGCGGAGAAGTTGAAAAAATGCCGCAAAAGTATGGGCGAATATCATGGCGAGAGCTTTGATGCCATCGTCGGGTACAAAGGAAACGGAGCGATCATTCATTATAAAGCACATCCTGATACTTGTGCGCATCTCGAAAACGATGGTATGTTGCTTTTGGATAGCGGCGGTCAATACTTAAACGGCACCACTGATATTACTCGAACGGTTTCTTTCAGCAAACCATCCGAGCAGCAGATTTTGGATTTTACGTTGGTACTAAAAGGTCATATTGCATTGGCAATGGCTTGTTTCCCTGAGGGAACAAATGGGGTGCAGCTCGATGCTTTGACGCGTCAACATCTTTGGCGTTATCAAAGAAATTATGGACATGGCACTGGTCATGGTGTTGGTTTCTTTTTGAATGTACACGAGGGCCCCCAAAGAATTGGTCCAACGATTGGCGCTTCCAGCAAATTACCTTTCAGACCTGGAATGGTTACTTCCAATGAACCTGGACTTTACCGAGCAAATGAATATGGTATTCGTATCGAAAATCTGATTCTTTGTAAAAAATCAGCAGAGAATGATTTTGGTAATTTTTTAGAATTTGAAACGATTACCCTATTTCCGATTGATCAATCTTTGATCGATGCTTCTTTATTGAGTAAGGATGAAAAGAAATGGTTGAATGATTATCATCAAAAGGTTTTTGATGATTTGTCGCCGTTATTGAAATCGGCGGAGGTGAAGTGGTTGAAGAAGAAGTGTAAGATGATGAGGTAATTCCCCAATGCGTACTTCGAGCGAAGCCGAGAAGCACGTGAGCAAAGATCCGATTTCCATTCATGTGCTTCTCGGCTTCGCTCGAAGTACGCATCGTTGTGCTCGAAGTACGCATCGTTGTGCTCGAAGTACGCATCGTTGTACTCGAAGTACGCATCGTTGTACTCGAAGAATAGATCAATGTAATTTACTTTTAATAGTCGAATTCACCAACGGATGAAAAATCGTTCTCCGATGATGTGTCCCTTCCAAAGTAAATAACTCTATTTCTGGGCGAAGTTCTTTTAGCTTTACAGAAGAATCATACGGTAATACCTCATCGGCCGTTCCATGAAAAATAGTGATTGGGCATTTTACCTGCATGAGGTTTTTATCATTTCTCAAATGATATTTCAATAAGAAATTAGGGATGAACGGTGCATACCTGTTTTTCATATCAACAAGACTATAATAAGGTGCTAATAAAAACAATTGCTTTGGATTGTTTTTGGCAACGACTTTGGTCGCCATTCCTGAACCCATCGAATATCCAACAACGACTATATTTTCTTCTTTATAATTCATTTTTAAAAATGAATAAACTTGATCGATGTCATCATGCATTTGTTGCTCTGAGTAAATCTTTCCTTCCGTTTTTCCATAGCCGCGATAGTCGGGCATAAAAATATCGTAATTCGTATTCTCAAAAGCAGAACGAGCTTGACCAATACATCTTCTGTTACTCCCTCGGTTTCCATGCAGATACAAAATCACTCCTTTTGAATTTGTCTTTTTCACCCAAAGGCAGTTGAGCGAAATGCCATCCGATACAGGAATATCTATTTCCTGGCCAATTCTAAAAACGTGATCATCCGACAACTTGTATGGTAGGAACATCAACCGTTCCTGATAAAAATATAAACCGATACAAATCAATATATAAATCACTAAAAAAGCGATCCCAAATCTTTTTAGCCAAATCATTTTATAACTATATTAAAAGTGAGTCTAACCTATCGAAATAATGAGCGCAAATATAAAATACTATTTTTTAAACATTTTTGGTTTTAAAATTCATTTATTAAAATTATTTGTTTTAAATTTACATTATAAAACACAATAACGTTTATATTTTATGTCTGCCATTACCTACACATCGTTTATATCTGCTTTTATAAAAAGAAACTGGTTTCAGATAGCTATTGTTCTTTTGGTGCTCTATGTATTTCTAAAAAAGGACTTTAGTTTCAGTTTTAATTTAAATGCTCCTTCCAAAACTGAAAAGATTCAGCCACTTCAAAAGAAGAAAGTAATGACTGATGCTTTTGCTAAAGAAAACAAAACCCATGACCAGTTAAATATTATTCCTGGAGAAGGGACTTCTGTTTCTAATAGTTTATCACGTATCAAAGAAGAAACGAAGGTTAAATACTTAAAACGTTTTGCCCACGTCGCGATTGATGAAAAAGATAAATATCAAATTCCAGCTTCTATCATTTTGGCAAATGCCATTTTGCATAGTAAAGCAGGTACTGCAGATTTTTCAACTAACGGAAATAATCAATTTGGAATTACTTGTAATGATTGGGATGGAGAAACGAATTATATAAAAAACGATTGCTACCGAAAATACAATAGTGCGTGGTTAAGCTTCCGCAATCATAGTGAATATATTACTTCTGGAAAATTTGAACGATTGAAAAAATTAGATTCTAAAGCTTATAAAAAATGGGCGCGAGTATTGGAAGAACTTAATTTTTCAAATGAAAGGGATTTATCTTTTCAACTTATCAATATTATTGAGCGGTATAAACTTTATGAAATTGATTAAAAAAAGGGCTTCAGTGAAATCCACTGAAGCCCTTTTCATAAACTCAAAAAATGAGATTTACTTTTTATCAATATGCTTATACAGACGACGAGCAATCGTTGGTATCAAACCAACTCCTTTAACCATGACTGATTTACCTTGTTCATCATAAAAATCAAAAACTGGTGTTGTCTCTGATTTATAAACTTTGATTCTATTTCTAATGATTGACTCATCATTGTCATCCGCTCGGCCAGAAGTTTTTCCTCGTTCTAAAAGTCGAACAACCAATTCTTCATCTCCAACGTCTAATGACAAGAGTTTAGTGATCGTCAATTTTTTACCTTTAAGTAATTTATCCAATGCCTCAGCTTGCGCAACGGTTCTTGGAAAGCCATCAAAAATATATCCTTTTACATCAGGGTTGGCATCTACTTTATTTTTGAGCATTCCGATAGTTACTTCATCAGGAACGAGTTGACCTTTCTCGATATAGCTTTTTGCTTTTTTACCAAGTGGGGTATCATTGCCCATTTCATAACGAAATAAATCGCCTGTAGAAATGTGAAGTAGGTTATATCTCCTTACTAAGTTTTTTGCTTGGGTTCCTTTCCCAGATCCTGGAGGACCAAATAGTATTAAATTGATCATTTTTGTTTAATCTTTGACGTTTTAAAAAGAGCGCCACAAAGGTAATTAATAAAACAATTTGGTGATGCCTCAACAAAAGGTTTCTTCAAAATTAAAAGTAATAAATTTTTATAACATACTGATAATCAGCGACTTAATAAAAATCAGTTTTCAGCAAAATTATGTTGAAAACGTGTAGATATCTGCCTCGGTTTTCAACAGTTATCAAGACTTTTTGATTTCCACTTTTTGTGAAGATCGTAAATGTGGATTAACCCTATGATCATTTTTCGTTTTCCATATCACCTTAAGATGTTCATTAAATTAGGTGCTTTTTGCTACCAGTTATTCACGCTATTGTGCAAAACTAGCGTAACTCATTGATAGCTAAGTTAGACACTAGTGTGTAAAAATGTGGGTATCGTAAAATATGTTTTAGTACAATTATAGTAACTCCGAAATAGGGCACTTATCCACAAACTAACACCCTTAATGATAAGGTCTTTTTTATTAAATTATTTAAAATGATTATCAATTATATAGTTAGTTGTGTAGAAAGAAAAAATGAAAACAAGAGGGGTGTACCTTTGTTGTAGAATAAGATAAAACAATAATTTGGTTCAAAACAAAATATGATGAACGAGCGAATGAATTATAGATCTGTTGTGAAGTGGTGGTTGATGATTGGAGTGTTCATGATTTTTATGCAAGTGATAATTGGAGGGATTACGAGATTGACGGGATCGGGATTGTCGATTACAAAATGGGAGATTGTCACTGGCGCACTTCCGCCAATGAATGCAGCTGGCTGGAATCATGAATTTGATTTGTATAAGGCAACGCCGCAATATCAAAAGATCAATGAAGGGATGTCGATGAGTGATTTCAAGTTCATTTATTTTTGGGAATATTTTCATCGACTGTGGGCTCGATCAATGGGATTCATTTTCGCGATTCCATTTTTCTTTTTTTTAGCAAAAGGATGGATCGACAAAAAACTGAGGAATCAATTATTGGTCGTCGTTCTCTTGGCGGCGTTGGTCGCTTCGCTTGGATGGATCATGGTTGCTAGTGGATTGGTTGATCGACCCTGGGTCAATGCTTATAAACTCACCTTACATCTCTCTGTGGCTTTTCTTACGTTTGGCTATTTGCTCTGGGCGACGTTCGGCACGTTTGGTTTTGAAAAAAATATCATCAGAAATAATCAGCTCAAAAAATGGAATGTCAATTTATTGATATTAGTTTCATTGCAGATTGTCTTGGGCGGAATTATGTCAGGTATGAAAGCAGGTTTGACTTATCCGACTTGGCCATTGATAGATAACGGTTTCATGCCTTCTATTCTATTCAATAGCGCCAATTGGACCTGGAACAATTTTGAAAATTATGATAGTCATCCGTTTATGCCTGCGTTGATTCAAACGCTACATCGTTCAGTTGCTTATATTTTGACTGGAGTTGGGTTTTGGTATTTCTTTAAAATGCTCAAGATGAACTTTAGTTCGCTATACAATCGCTCACTTTATATTTGGATAGCGATGCTCTCGCTACAAGTAGTTTTAGGGATTCTAACCTTGGTTAACTGTATTGGTGTGATACCAGTGGGTTTAGGTGTTTTTCATCAGGCTGGAGCTCTATTTGTTTTATCTTCTATTCTATTTTTAAACTTTATTTCAAGACGAGAAATTTGACCAATTGCTTAGTTTTTTATTGGTAAAATGATGGCTCCATTTTTAGAATCATTGAAAGTGATTTTTTGATTTTTACAATCTTCTTTCCATTTATTTGAGTTCCAATACGTATTGGAATTATCAGCGATAATTTGTTGAAAATCAACGATTTGATTCAATTCGTCAACTTTTATTTTTGCATTTTTCCTCATCAAAACTAAATCAATTTCAGTTTTAGAATCTGAGATATTTTTGATTTTTGAATCTACAATTAGTAGCTTTTTATCATAAAATTGGATGAACGGTTTTTGCCAAATAAAGACTCCATTTTTATAATAATCTATTGAATCAAGGTTGATTGTTTTGATGTCATTTACTCCATAAGCGTTTCGATTTCCGGTAGTTGTAAAGTTGATTTTTGATTCATCAACTGTTGAATTTATAAGTGAAATCACTTTTTGATTGTAGATGAAATCAATGATCGTATTGTCTCTTCCAGCGTCGTAAACGATGATTTCTTTGGTTTGGTAGTTTTGATATTGCTGAATACTGTACCAAATTGAACTTGCAAATAGAATACAGCTTGCCACTTTTAACCAAAGTTTGCTTTCAAATCTCAACCAGAAAATAGCGGATAATAAAGTAAGATAGAGTAGAACAAGGAATGTAGTTCCTATCGAAATATTATCAATTACGCCATAAGGTAGTTCTTGTATAAGGTAGATGAATTTATTTAAAATAGAGACTACTTCATTCAAAGCAACTCCAACATAGTAGGCTAAAAACGGAACTGTAAATTCTAAAGCAAAGAGTAATAATCCTAAAGTTAGGATGATCATTGCTGAAAACACTACCACAAAACCTGTTAACCAAAAGTAGATCGGAATCTTTCCAAAGTAAAATACACTAATTGGAATCACAGTGATTTGAGCAGCGATACCGACTACGGTCATTTCCCAAATGCTATTTATGTAATCATTTTTGATTAAAATGAATCGTCTGATTTTATTAAAAAAGAATATGATTCCCAAAACCGCTAAATATGATAACTGAAAGCCTACTTGAAATAATTGATAAGGATCGATGACTAAAATGAAAAACGCAGAGGTTGCTACAGTATTGTAGATGTAAGAATCTCGATCAATATGTTTTCCAATTGTAATTAATGAAAACATGATTGCTGCTCTTATCACCGATGGGGCAGAACCAGTGATCAAAACGAAAAACCAGATTCCTAAAAGTGAAATCATCAATTTTATTAGTCGAACGGAGTTTTTGTATGATTTGATCCTTGCTAACAGGAAATGTAAGATCATATAGACAATCCCAACATGAAGACCAGAAACTGCCAAAACGTGCATGGCACCTGTTTCTGCGTAAGCATTTCGGATTTTTTCGTTCAAATCGTTCTTATATCCCAAAATTAACGCTGAGGATACAGCCAACTCTTCCTCTTTTGGAATATGTTTTTTCAAAACAGCTAAAAACTTAAATCTCAGTTGATTTGTAATCGTAGCTATGTAACTTCCTTGGTCAGATTTTAATATTTTATAATTATTCTTTCGTATAAAGCATTGATAATGAATGTTTTGAAAATATAAATACCGTTTATAATTAAAAGAATTAGGGTTCTTTGGTGGCTCTATCTTCTTTAAATTAGAAGCTGGAATGGCTAATAAATCACCGTATTTTAGTTGTTTTTTGGTAGAATCAGTCTCAATTAAGGCTTCTATAGTGCCATCAAATTTTTCGTCACGTGTATTGGTACGGTTTATCGTCTGTATATCGAGCTTTATTTTGGTCCATTTCCCATATTTTGGAATATCAGAAACGACTCCAACTAAAATTTCATCTTTTTCACCAGTTAGATGATTTGCAAAATAATTTTTGTGAACAGAATCATTGTTGTAATAACAAATTTGATAACCAAGACAGAAAAAGAAAATTGTCAATGCGACTCCAAAGCCCCATCGGTACTTAAATGATTGAATTGAGTTCGCCAACCAAAACGAAATTCCAAAAGAGATCAATAATGGAATGAATAGAACTGTTAGTTCAGTTTGAAAATGTCCGCAAGCGAGAATTCCTCCCATAAATGGCAAGAGTAGGCGAACAAATGGTTTTGTGTGCCAATTCATAGTTTTTCTGTAGTATGTTTGTTGTGAAATTATAGAACAAATTTTAAATGAAAAACTAATTCTATAAAATTCTATTTATTTTTTTGGATCGTATATGAAATTCAAAAATAAATTAGTGATTGATCTAAATTTTGATTCAAATCTCAATTTTTAGCAAATTTTACACTGAGAATGCAATTAGATTTCTACTTTTTGTAATGTGTTTAGTTGAGTTGGGTAAATTCGTTAGTTTTTACCTTCCTGAATCGTTTAAATCGTTGATTATCAGGTAGTTATGATTGTATTTTAAATCGGATATTTATAGAGATAACGGCACTTTCATAAGTTTTTTCAATGATTTTAGATCTTTTAAAGCCGTTATAGAGCGCTTAAAATTTATCAACTCGTGTATCGGTACGATCTATTGGCTGAATTTTAAGCTGAATTTGACTCAAATTCCCAATTTTTAGATTTTGAATCTAAAAAATTTCAAACAAGACAAAAAAAAGAGCGTCTGAAAATCAGACGCTCTTTTTAAAAACTAAAATTTTATATTCTTATTCAGAAACTAAACTTTCAATCAAAAGTGATACTTCATTATTCAGAACTTCGATAAAACCACCGTTTACATTGTAGGTGATGATTTTTCCTGGATCTGATTTTTTGATGATATCACCAGAATCATTATCATAATATTCGTACTCACCTTTTGAAGTAACGATAGTGATTTTTCCTTTTTCTAAGGAAGAAACGATAGGAGCGTGATTTTTCAAAACCATAAATTGTCCGTCCGTTCCTGGCACTTTGATTGAAATGATAGGCCCTTCAAAAATTTTCTTATCTGGTGTTAAAACCGTAATATTCATAATTGCTAATTTCTAAATGTTTAGAGTATGTCTGGCTTTTCATAAAAAGCTGTAAAGCTTAGTTTTTCGAACCTGATTTCCCAATTTTTTTATTCAATAGCGATGCTATTAAAGAAAAAATTTGCTTCATCAGAACCCAAAATCAAAGCTTTTCGCTTCTTTTCTAAAAAGTCATACATACTCTTTAGAGATAGTCGGGTTTTATGCTTGTGCCTCTGCTTCAGCCATTAATTTCTTACCATGCTCAATTACTTCATCAATTGAACCTTTCAAGAAAAATGCTGCTTCTGGATATTGGTCACACTCACCGTCCATAATCATATTGAAACCTCTAATAGTTTCTTCGATTGGAACCAATGCTCCCGGTACCCCTGTAAATTGTTCTGCAACGTGGAAAGGTTGAGACAAGAAACGTTGTACTCTTCTTGCACGTTTTACTGCTAACTGATCTTCATCACTCAATTCATCCATACCCAAAATCGCAATAATATCTTGCAATTCATTATATCTCTGCAATAGAACTTTTACTCTTTCTGCGCAATCGTAATGTTCGTCACCGATAATTCTTGGGTCCAAAATACGTGAAGTAGAATCCAATGGATCCACCGCAGGGTAAATACCCAAAGCAGAAATTTTACGATTTAATACTGTTGTTGCATCCAAGTGAGCAAACGTTGTTGCTGGTGCAGGGTCAGTCAAATCATCCGCTGGTACATATACTGCTTGTACAGAAGTAATTGATCCTCTTTTTGTAGAGGTAATTCTTTCTTGCATCAATCCCATTTCAGTTGCCAATGTAGGTTGGTAACCTACGGCTGATGGCATACGACCAAGTAGTGCTGATACCTCAGAACCTGCTTGCGTAAAACGGAAGATGTTATCAACGAAGAAAAGAATATCACGACCACCAGTTGGGTCATTCATATCTCCATCTCTATAGTACTCTGCAATTGTCAAACCTGAAAGTGCTACACGTGCACGTGCCCCAGGAGGTTCGTTCATCTGACCAAAAACGAATGTCGCTTTTGAAGTTTTCAAACCTTCCATATCCACTGCATCCAAATCCCAACCATCATTTTCCATAGAGTGCATGAACTTTTCTCCATAGTTAATGATACCTGCTTCTAACATCTCACGAAGTAAATCATTTCCTTCACGTGTTCTTTCTCCAACACCTGCGAATACAGAAATACCTTCGTATGCTTTCGCAATATTATTAATCAACTCCTGAATCAATACTGTTTTTCCTACACCTGCACCACCGAAGAGACCGATTTTTCCACCTTTCAAATAAGGCTCAATCAAATCAATTACTTTGATACCTGTATATAGTACATCTTCATCCGTTGCCAAATCTTCATAGATAGGTGGCTTACGGTGAATTGACATTGTTTCTTCAGATTTCACTGCTGGAAGACCATCGATTGGTTCGCCTACCACGTTGAACAAACGACCTTTGATCGCGTCTCCAACTGGCATTGCAATTGCTTTTCCTGTATCCCTCACTTCCATTCCTCTAACCAAACCTTCGGAAGAATCCATCGCTACTGCACGAATACTATCTTCACCAAGGTGCTGCTGAACTTCCATTACTAACCTATCACCATTTGGTCGGGTTAATTCTAATGCGTTGTAAATTTCTGGAAGAACCGTGCCTTCACCTTCGAAACTCACATCGACTACTGGTCCGATTACTTGTTTGATTCGACCTAAATTTGACATAAGAGTTGAATTTATTTTCGAGAATTTTTCTAATAATTTGAGCCTGTATTTTTGGCGCTGCAAAGGTAAGGTTTTGTATCAGTATGCCAAAGAAAATTTGGCGGTGATTTGTCATTGTTTTAGAAAAAATATTTATTCGAATCCTATAAAAATCAAGGACTTAGATTACCTTCCGACCCTTATATTTTCTAAGCGGTTGAGATCCTAATTTTCTATGGTAATTTGGGTTTTAATCGAATAATCATTTTACAAATGAACCTTCAAAAGCTACAAGGCGCAATTGAGTTTTTTAAAGATTTTTTAAAATCTGATCGCAGATTTGATCATATATATATGTATGAATCTCAAAAAACGTGGAAAAACGAGTGGAATATTGAAAATATTGACCTTAAATCCACTTACGATTTAAGCATTCGAAATTCAGAAACGCGTAGAATGTGGGTAGGGGACAACTATCGGCCAAAGGATATGATGCTTCGTTTCATGTCAATTCAAAAAGAATTGATTCGTGATATGTTTCGAGATCTATTTGATGAAACCAAAGATGTAGTTGGCCGATCGGATCGTTTTATTTTTCATTCAGATATTCTTTTAGAAGAATTCAAGAATATCAATCGCAGCTCGATAGAGAATCGGCATTTTCATGATGATAATTATCAAATCATTTCCATGTACTTGGCTTTTGAGTTTCCAGAAGCTTATGCTTTTTATCAATTCAAAGATTTTCGAGAGTTCTTAGTTCGAATTGGAAGTTTGGATATTCCAGAGATTAATGATCTGAATCGATTCTTTAAAGTGATGCGAACAGTTTATAAATTTATGGAAAAAGATGAAGAGTTGATTTCGCTTCATAAATCTCGATTGAATCCTGGAAAGCATTTTACTGGTAAGTCGCTTTTGTTGTCTACGGAGATGTGTAGAGTGGCGGTTGGAGGGTAGTTTAAGAAATTTTACTTTTCAACCTCAAAAGTCCACTCACCCAAAACGGCAATTTTTCTACCTTATATATAGGATACGGAAAATCGGTTGCTCCAAACTTTCTATTAAAATCTGCAATTGTTGGAATATTCGAGCCTTCAAAATCAAAAACCTTATCTGATTCGGCGTTTTCTTTCATTATTTGGCTCAATAAATAATGTGTCGCGTATTGTTGCTTGCCTTTCAAATTTGACCAAACTACCAAATTGATGATCCGCTCACTGGAATTGAGTAAAAATGTAGAGGCCAACAGTTCTCTATTTTGATCATAAACTGTTTTGATGAGTCCTCTTTCTTTTTCGATGCAAGCTTTCATCAATTTTCTCAGCAGTTCTATGTGCTTTTTAGAAATGCCTGCTTTCTTTTTTGCCATTTCTCTTTCAAAATGAACCAAATGTTCATCGATTGAAAGTGGTTTTCCGAGTTTTACGCCCAACGTCTTTGCTCTTTTTAGATTCCGTTTGAGATTTTTAGAAAATGCTTTTTGAATTTCTTCAAAAGAAGGGGAGAGTGACAGACAGTAATTTGCT
>CALHBQ010000258.1 GCA_937930815.1 uncultured Saprospiraceae bacterium
TTCTCCTGCATCATTGAAAACTCGCAACACAACATCATTTTCGCCAGGCAATAAATAAATCGTTGCTTCTACGTTTTGACGGTATTGATCAAATTGAAAATTCGTATTTCTACCGTTTACAAATAATTCAATATCTTCTCTAAATTCAACATTATTCGTTCGCGCTTCTATTCTAAAACGATCTTCTCTAATCGTTCGGTCTGTATTCAAAATCTCAACGCTCGGTCGGTAAACCACTGGCGGAGGCGTTGGTCGCACTGGCGGGACTGGTCTAACTGGCGGCGGTGGAATCACAACCGTTCTTTCTTCGAATAAAACATTTACATGTTTACGATCCTCTCCTCCAAAACTACCCGCGATGATTTCAATATCATTTTCTCCTTTTTGCAAAAAGACCGTCGCACTCAACTTTTCTTTTCTAAAATTGAAAGGCTTTGATTTTCCATTGACTAACAATTCTATATCAGCTGCTCTCTCTACATTTTTGATTGTAGCATAAATTTTAATCTCTCGAATATCGGTTGCCGTCGCAGCTCTTGGCTGCATAATGATAATCTCAGGAGTCAAATATGATTTTTCTCTTTTATTAATATTGAAATTTGCCCCCATGTAGGTATAGTGCAAAATATCATCGTCCCCACTCCTCCATTGTTCTCCGTCCAATAAATCAGTTCCAGAGAAAGTCGTTCTATGTCCTAAGTCAATTGAGAATTTTGGCGTTACTTGAAAGCCAACTTCTAATCCCAATGAAGCCATAAATCCAACTTTTGCTCCATCTGCAAATCCATCTGCTTGACTCTCATAATCTCCATCTAAAATTGCACTGCGTAAATTTCTATTGATTTCACTTACAGGTGCTCTATCATTCAGTTCTGCGTATTCTTCGAAATATTCGTCACCTGTACGATTGCCTTGATCGGTTCTTACATTATATATGTTAGCTCCAACACCGCCGAACAAAGAAACTTTGACACCAGTTTTTTCTTTCAATTCATTCAAAGTAACCACTGCTTCTACTCCAGCTTCTACCAAATCAGTTTTATGATTTGAAAAAATGAAACCTCTATCCTCTCCCAATCCATCTGGAAACGAAGTGTAGTCCAATCCTTCCAAACCATTTACGGCGGTGTTATTTGCAATATTATAATTGCGAATTGGGTTCAGTCCTTTTGTCTGATTGTAAGAAAATCTACCTCGAACCCCGAAGTCTAAAGTCGCACCAGGCTTGTAGTAAATATTTTTTCCAAAAGTCAAACCTAATCCGTATCCACTTGCGGATGATTTCACATCACTGCTTTGGTATGCTTTTCCAGTATTCAACCCAAAGGTCCAGTAGCCGGAATTTAGTGGTTGGCTAAATTGCTGTCCGCGAAGGCTAACTGAAGTAGCCAATATCGACAGCATCAAAACGAAAATCTGCATGTAAGGTCTCATGGCAATTTAATTTAGGTGAATAAATAAGTTATTTCCTATACGACGAGACCGATTTAAGCTTTGTTATTTTTGAAAAAACAGTACAAATAATAAATTTAACATTACTGTAGATAATTGAATATCAATCACTTACATTCATATATCGTAAATCCAGCAAAGTAAAAGGAAGAGTAGATGTGTTTTAAATTCCTAATTAGTGCCTCAATCACTTACTTTTTAACAATTAAATAAGAGGCATGTGAACAACAACTAAGCATGTTGCTCAATAAATTTATCGCATGCTCTATCTAACATTTGATAAACTCCTTCGAAACCATCGGTATTCCAATAAGGATCTGGAACCGCCTGATTGTAGCCAGGCTTTTCATAATTCATAATAAGTTTTACTTTTTCCTTCTGTTCATCAGAAGAAGCAAGCTTTAGAATAGTTTGGTAGTTTAAACTATCCATTGCCAAAATCAAATCGAATCTCTCATAGTCTTCTTTTACAAAAAGTCTGGAACGCTGATCGGTAATATCAATACCGTGATGTTTCGCAACTTCTATTGATCTTGAATCTGGCAATTCCCCATTATGATAACTACTCGTTCCAGCAGAATCAATCTTCCAATCTAAACTGTTAGAAATTGCTTTTTCTTTTAGAATGCCCTCGGCTAATGGAGAGCGACATATATTTCCAAGACAGACCATTAAAATTTTCATGCCGCAAATTTAAGGAGATCAAAGAAAAGAATCCACATAGAGTTAAGTTATTAAGTTATTCCGAAGTCTTGTACTTCGAGCGAAGTACGCATCGTTGCGCTCGAAGTACGAGTCGTTGCGCTTGAAGTACCCATTTTAATACAAACACAACCTTCGTGCTAATGATTTCTACAAATCATTAAACTTTGATTTACTTTGGCACTATTTTGTTGACCAAAAGTATTAATTACGCAAATAATTATTTTATAATAAACTGATTATCAATCAATTAAACAATGAATCTCTATAGCACAAAGGATAAAAACCATGTCATTTTTTTAAAAGAAGCAGTTCTTAAAGGATTACCGCCAGATAATGGTTTGTACATGCCTGAGAGCATTCCGCAATTACCTAAGTCGTTTATTGATAATCTAAGTGATTTCACTTTTGCAGAAATTGCTTTTGAAGTTTCCAAAAATTTGATTGGCGATTATATTCCAGAAGCAGATTTAAAGACAATAATCGATAAGTCAATAAACTTCCCTGCCCCAGTTGTTAGTCTCAATGATTCAATGCATATCCTTGAATTATTTCATGGACCATCCTTGGCTTTCAAAGATTTTGGAGCAAGGTTCATGGCGCAGTTGATGTCTTATTTTAATAAAGGAGAACAAAAAGAATTGGTGATTTTAGTAGCTACTTCTGGAGATACGGGAGGAGCTGTTGCTGCCGGATTCTATAAAACGCCGGGCGTTAAAGTTGTCATTTTATATCCTTCTGGAAAAGTAAGTATGATTCAAGAAAAGCAACTAACAACTTTAGGTGAGAACATTGAAGCTATAGAAGTCAATGGAACCTTTGATGATTGTCAAGCCATTGTTAAGCAATCTTTTCTTGACAAAGAGTTGAATAATTCTATCAGGTTAAGCTCTGCCAATTCGATAAACATTGCTCGTTTGATACCTCAATCCTTTTATTACTTTGAGGCATACAAACAACTTAAGCGAAAAGATAAAGCTGTCTTTTGTATTCCAAGTGGTAACTTTGGAAACCTCACAGCAGGTCTTTTTGCTAAAAAAATGGGCTTACCAATTCATCACTTCATAGCTGCTACTAATGCCAATGATGTTGTTCCTGAGTATTTATTCTCTGGAAAATATCAGCCACGACCATCTGTTAGAACTATCTCAAACGCAATGGATGTGGGCAGCCCATCTAACTTTGCGAGGATGATGGACTTGTATGGTTCCACGTGGAACATTATTAAAAAGGACATCTCAGGGTATTTCTTTTATGATAATGAAACGCGACAAGGAGTAAAAGAGGTCTATGATAAGTTCAATTATACAATAGACCCTCATGGTGCTATTGGTTATTTGGCATTAAAAGAATACCAAAAAGACAATCCAAGCACCAATGGTATTGTTCTTGAAACAGCACATCCTTCTAAGTTTATTGACGACATGGAAGATATACTTAAGACCAATATCCATATCCCTGAGCGACTTGCTATTCTTAAAACAAAGAAGAAGACATCTGTATTGATGGAGAATAAGTATAGTCATTTCAAAGAGTGGCTAATCAATAATTATTGATTTCTAACTCGGAGTCATACCCTGAGCAAAGCCGAAATGCATAAATACAAAAGTAGTTTCTACTCTTGTTGACTTCGACTTCTCTCAGCCAAACATGCTTAGTAAATAGCAACCACTAAAGAACAAGAACATTCTCAATCTGTACTTCGAGCGAAGCCGAGAAGCACAAACATAGAATACTTTTCCTTGCCCATGTGCTTCTCGACTGCGCTCGAAGCACACTTAGTAAAGGTTCTTATCCTTTGTCCGCCTTACAATATCACACTACAATTATAATTATTACATTTGCCTTACCGCTCTTCAATTCTAATAAAAACAAACTCATAACTAAGTTTATTAATACCAATGTTCCACGTGGAACATTCAAACATTTATAATGAAGAAGAAATTACTCTTACTGCTATTTATTTCTACATCTATGCTTCTTTGGGCACAGCCAGAGAGAAATAAGTTTAAACAACTACACGAAGAATTACCTACCCCTAACGTTTATAGAACCGCTTCTGGCGCACCAGGGCATCTATACTGGCAACAGCAGGCAGACTATAAAATGAAGATTACGGTAGACGATAAGAATCAAAGTATCACAGGAGAAGAAACGATTACTTACCACAATAACTCTCCTGACCAGCTTTCATATTTGTGGATACAGTTAGACCAGAACATGAGAGCAAAGGATTCTGACACTTACAAAATAAGAGAGAATAAGATTAAAGAGAAGATGACGCTCAAAGACATTAAATCTCTCACACCAACATTCGAAGGTGGTTTTAATATCGACTATGTAAAGAACACAGCGGGACAAAACATGTCTTACACCATTGTCAAAACAATGATGAGATTAGACTTGCCTCAGCCTTTAAAAAATGGAGAGTCCATTTCTTTTGATATCAAGTGGGGATACAACATCAACGACAGAATGGAGATTGGTGGTCGCTCTGGCTTTGAATACTTTGAAGAGAACGACAATTATCTTTATACCATTGCTCAGTTCTTTCCTCGCATGGCAGTTTATAGCGATGATGAAGGATGGCAAAACAAACAGTTCCTTGGACGTGGAGAGTTTACTTTACCTTTCGGTAACTATGAAGTTGACATCACAGTACCATCAGACCATTACGTGAGCGCTACGGGCGTCTTACAGAATGAATCAGATGTTTTATCACAAGTAGAGATAGAGCGCTTTAGAGAGGCTGAAAAAGAGCGAGAGCAACCAGTAATCATTGTAACAGAGAAAGAAGCTAAGAAGAACGAAAAGAGTAAAGCGTCAGGTACAAAGACTTGGAAGTTCAAAGCAGAGAATGTGAGAGACTTTGGATTCGCATCATCACGTAAATTTATCTGGGATGCCATGGGCGTTGAGATGAGCGATGGAAGAGTTGTCATGGCA
>CALHBQ010000259.1 GCA_937930815.1 uncultured Saprospiraceae bacterium
CGAGGAATTTTTGAGTTATGTAAAATTGAATGATGATAAATCAAATATCATTTGGTGTATTGCGAGTTTCGATTCGAGATACAAACAAAAAGGACATGTAAAAGTGCCAAAGGAAATTCTTGACATTCCAATGCGCGTCAATTTGAAGTTGACAGATTTAATCACTGGAGAAGTCTTTCACTGGTTCAATGATTGGAATTTTATCGAGATCGATCCTGAAAAAACGCCAATGCATGTATTTTCGGTAGAAGTAGTACGACCGAAGTTTTCGGATATGCCAGTAGAAGATCAGGAAGAGTAGTAGAGGAAATAAAAATTAAAATGAATAATAAAAATCAAAATATTAGAAGTTAAACGAATTCATTGTGTAGAGAAGGTTTAGGATTTTCAACTACCACTAAATGGAGTATTTCTAATATTACGAATGAGATGGATTTAAGAAGTTCGATTGGTGATTTTTGATGTATGATTTGAAATCTAAATTCTAAAATCATGTAATCGTAAATCTTACATCTGTTAAGTTTGCGAATAATACCAGGTGGTATGCAAACATATTTTGTAAAGATTTATAATCATCCTCCATTGTCTGGATTGGGGGTAAAAATAGAAAAGACGGTCTATCCACAGACCGTCTTTACCGAAATTGAGAAAGCAAAAGAGAATTATTAATCCAACGAAACCGAATTAAATAGTACCCCTTATTCTTAAATCAATGGATTCATTTTCCATCGAAAAATATCTTTTTGGTTTTGGTGTTTAAAAAAATTGGAGCTTCGGACGCAAAATTCATCTGGCATTTGCCGTTGCAAATAATTAGATGATTTTCTTAGCCCCTTCAACTAATTTACATGCCGAAGCTCCGGAGACAACTACCCCATTGTCACCTTATCTTTAAAGCAACCTAAGTTGCTTGAAATTTTTTCGTAACGCATTGATAATCAATGTGTTGGTGAACCATAAATTATGGCACACAACCAAAGCCTCGAACGAATAGACCAGACGTATTTCTGCTAATTTCCTGCACAGACGTGCAGCATTTAGATACTCTCTCATGGGATTCTTAATTTATGAAAACAGGAATAAAAACTCGAAATAGACTATTGAAAAATAGCTATCGCAGTTTGAATAAAGTACCTGACTTAGATAAATTAGAATTTCCTAAATAGGACGAAGAGAGATCTTCGGAATGGAAATAGTAAAACAGTTTTGTTAAATCGTTCATGGGAATAATGTTTTTGGGAAAACAATTATATTATTTTGGATGGAACAAAGGTATGGGCACATTTGAATATTTATATACCCAGATCTCGGTATTTGTCGCATTTTGAAAAGATAAATTAATTAAATATTTTTTTGTGACTATATAATAATGATGCAACCTTCTATTAAAATTATTGTAAAATGATTTAGCCAAAAAATAGATTAGATGAGTAAATATGAAACTGTAATTGGATTGGAAATTCATGTGCAATTAAGCACAAAAAGCAAAGCTTTTACCTCAGATGATATCATCTTTGGGAGTGAGCCAAATACACAAACTGGTGCCGTTTCTTTGGCGCATCCTGGCACCTTGCCGAAGGTAAATTCCACTCAAATTGATTATGCAATTCGTCTCGGAATAGCGATTGGTTCTAAAATAAATCGTAAAAATTATTTTGATAGAAAGAATTATTCCTACCCAGATTTGCCAAAAGGTTATCAAATCACACAAGACAAAGAACCGATTTGTATTGGCGGTGAGGTTCCCATTTTTGTAAACGGTGAATGGAAAACAATAGGCATTCATCACATTCACATGGAAGAAGATGCGGGTAAATCCATTCATGATCAAGACCCTAATCATACTTTAGTAGATTTGAATAGAGCAGGGACACCTCTTTTGGAAATTGTAACTGATCCAGATTTAAGATCTGCTGATGAAGTGGAGGCTTTGATGAGTGGGATGCGTCAATTGGTTCGGTATCTAAAAATCAGTGATGGAAACATGCAGGAAGGTTCTTTGCGCTGCGATGTCAATATTTCGATTCGACCATTTGGTCAAGATGAATTTGGAAATCGTTGCGAAGTCAAGAATTTAAACTCGATGAAATTTGCAAGAAAAGCCATCAAGTTTGAAGTAAATCGGCAGATTGAATTGGTAGAGACGGGCGGAGTAGTCGAACAGCAGACCTTGAATTTTGACCCTGTATCAGGAAGAACTTCAACTTTAAGAACCAAAGAAAATGCAAATGATTATCGATATTTTCCTGATCCTGATTTACCGCCGATTGTCGTTTGGGAGGAAATGATAGCCATACAAAATGATAAAATACCAATGCTTCCATGGAATGCATATGAAATTTTTAAATCGAAATATTTCCTTTCATCAGACAATTCACTTCAATTGATATCTGACCGAGCAACTTGCGAATTTGCAATTGGTCTTCTCGATTTTTGTAAAACCCCAAAATTAGTAGCCAATCTTATAATTCAAAAACTAAAACCTTTGGTAATTGAAAAGGAGATTTCTTTTGAAGAATTTCCTATTTCGAATAATCAGTTAATTGAATTTCTTTCTTTAATAGAATCAGGAAAAGTGAGTACTTCGGTTGCTTACGAGCGTTTATTCCCGATTTTGTTAAATAATCCAACTCAAAGAGTAGAGGCATTAGCACAAAAAGAAGGTATAATTCAAAATTCTGATAGTGGCGAATTAGAACAAATGATTGATGAAATTATCGCTCAATTCCCAGATAAAGTGAAAGCATATCGTAACGGTAAAAAAGGACTTTTGGGCTTTTTTATGGGCCAATTAATGCGTTCCTCCAAAGGGAAAGCAGATCCAAAAATTGCCAATAAAATTATGCTTGAAAAGCTATCCTAAGGTCTATTCAAAATGAGGTTGGCTGAGCGAAGCCGAAGTCAACAAACATGGAAAATAATCTTCGCTTTTGTACCCTTCGGCTCCGCTCAGGGTACAACATTAGTTTATCAAAAAATTGAACTAATTAATTCCTTAACAGGTATCCTTTCAAAAAGTCGCCCAAATCCAGTGCTTTTTCACCTTCATTATTTATTTCATAGATTAAATGCGCCATTTTATAGTCGGGCATGCGTTGTTCTAATTTCCCCTTGATGAAGGATTTTAGGTCAGGTTCATTTTGAAGC
>CALHBQ010000260.1 GCA_937930815.1 uncultured Saprospiraceae bacterium
GCAATCCATTTTTCAGAATTATTGTTGAAGCGAATTACTTCTGCTTCCAATTTTCTTGGTCGTTTTCCAGTGTGGAATGCATTGGTTTCTTCTTCCTTCTTGCCAGTATCATCATTAGAAACCAAAACTCCTGAACGAGAACCATCACGGTAAATCGTACAACCTTTACAACCATGTTCCCATGCTGTTCTGTAAATATCTTTTACCATATCCACCGTAGTTTCAGCTGGTACATTTACAGTTACACTGATTGAGTGGTCTACCCATTTTTGAATTGACCCTTGCATTTTTACTTTTTGAACCCAATCAATATCGTTTGCAGTGGCACCGTGGAATGGAGATTTAGCAATTATTTTTTGCAAATCTTCTTCAGACATGGTTTTTGCTTTTGAAGCATCGTAACCATTAGCAGTCATCCAATCCATAAATTTATGGTGGAAAACATTGTATTCTTCCCAGCTATCTCCAACTTCATCCACAAATGAAACGGTAACGTTTGTGTCGTTTGGATTTACTTTCTTTCTTCTTTTGTAAGAAACCAAGAATACAGGCTCGATTCCAGAAGAAGTTTGCGTCATCATACTTGTTGTACCAGTAGGAGCGATGGTTAAAAGGGCAATATTTCTACGGCCATATTTAACCATGTCATTGTACAATTCTTCGTCAGCTTCACGTAATCTATTAATAAAAGGATTTTGCATTTCACGACTTGCGTCGAAAATGGTAAAGTGCCCTCTTTCTTTCGCCATTTCTACAGAAGAACGATAAGCAGCTAATGCTAAAGTTTTATGAACTTTCGTTGAAAATTCAATTCCTTTTTCACTACCATACTGAATATTCATACCAGCTAACATATCTCCTTCAGCGGTAATTCCTACTCCTGTTCTACGACCTTCAACACAAGTCTTTTTGATTTTTTGCCAAAGGTTTTTCTCGTTTACTTTTATAGTTTCGCCCTCAGGGTCACTTCCAATTTTATCTAAAATTCTATCGATTTTTTCAATTTCCATGTCAATGATGTCGTCCATGATTCTTTGGGCAACCTGTACATGTTTTGAAAATTTGGTAAAGTTGAATTTCGCCTTTTTAGTAAAAGGATTATCTACATAACTAAATAGATTGATTGCCAATAATCGGCAACTGTCATAAGGACAAAGCGGAATTTCACCACATGGATTGGTCGAAACAGTTTTGTATCCTAAATCTGAATAACAGTCAGGAACTGATTCTCTGATTACCGTATCCCAAAACAAAACACCGGGCTCAGCAGATTTCCAAGCGTTGTAAATGATCTTATCCCAAATTGCTCCAGCATCCACTTCTTGAGTGAATTTTGGATTGGTAGATTCAACTGGATATTGTTGTTTATATTTTTTACCAGAAGTAACGGCTTGCATAAATTCATCATCTATGCGGACAGATACATTAGCGCCAGTTACTTTTCCAACCGTCATTTTTGCATCAATGAAATCTTCTGCATCAGGGTGTTTACTGGAAATACTTAGCATCAATGCACCACGACGGCCATCTTGAGCCACTTCTCTGGTACTATTTGAATAACGCTCCATAAATGGAACAACACCTGTTGAAGAAAGAGCAGAGTTCATTACTGGACTTCCTTTTGGTCGGATGTGTGATAAATCATGACCAACGCCACCACGTCTTTTCATCAATTGAACTTGTTCCTCGTCCGTTCTGATAATTCCAGCATAGGAATCAGCATCATTTCCAATAACAAAACAATTTGATAAAGAGGAGATTTGTAGGTCATTACCAATACCCGCCATAGGGCTTCCTTGAGGTACAATGTAGTTGAAGTTTTTGAGCAAGTCATAAACTTCCTTTTCTGACATTGGATTTTTGTACTTCTTCTCAATGCGAGCAACCTCTTTAGAGATTCTCTTATGCATTTGATCCGGGTTCGACTCGTAGATATTTCCGAATGAATCTTTAAGCGCATATTTGTTAACCCAAACATTGGCTGCTAATTCATCTCCATTGAAATACTTTGTAGATTCTTTGACCGCTTCATCGAAGGTGTACGTTTTTCTTTTAAGTTGTTTTTTCGTTTTTGACGTCCCAATGATAGTTGGTTCCATAGTTAAATGAAATTTAAAGGATTCAGTAAATTAGTTGATAAATGACATAACACATTAGTGTAATGCATGTGCATTTCATTTATCCTGCTATTTATTTTGTTGAACAATTCCTGCGATTAGGATACGGACGGTTTAAGGTCGAGTTTCCCTCATAGTATTCGCATTTATCCGAGGATAAAAATAACAATTATTAGGCTTCAAAATGCTCATAGTTTTCCACAAAATGTGGAAAAACATGATAAAGGGCTGATTATCAATAGTTTACATAAAATCAAAACTTTTCCACAGTGTTAATAACTAATTGTGGAAAGTAATCTTCCTGTTTTGTGAACCTTTTGTAACTGGTTGAGAATCAACTAGAAAAGACGCTTTCTTTGGAAATACCAAATGAGAACAATACTCACTACGATTGAAAAGACAAAAATGAAAATCCAAGAGTAGGCTGATTCAGAAAACGGAAGTGGAATGTTCATTCCGTAAAAACTCGCAAACAAGGTAGGCACCATCAACACAATTGTAATGAGGGTTAATTGCTTCATTACGTGTGTAAGGTTATTTGAAATAATGGAACTGTAGGCATCCATTGTTCCGTTTAGGATATTCGTATAAATATTTGCCATTTCAAGTGCTTGGGCATTATCAATAATAATATCTTCAAATAGGTCAGTTAAACCTTCATTGTTTCTTATTTTTAGAAAGTCAATTCGTTTTATTTTCATTTTCAAAAGCTCATTAGAACTTAAGGAGTTTACAAAATATACCAAACTTTTTTCAATGCTTAATAATTGCCTCAATTCCTGATTTCTACTGGAGTCCAATAATTCTTTTTCGATTTGTCCCCGCTTTAAATTAAGTCGTTTTAGGGCAGAAAGAAATCTGTAAACATTTTGTTCTAAAATCTGTAAAACGAATTCTGATTCTTCGATTTCGTTATTAAACGATCTTATTTTTCCTTCAATGAATAGATTCAAAACTGGAGAATCAAATGGCGATATCGTAATAACATTTTCGGGAGTAAGGATGATTCCAATTGGGGCAGTAGTGTAAATAGGATCATTTTCACTTTCTACATTATTTAGAATCGGGGTGTTGACCAAAATTAACTTGACATCTTCCTCAATTTCATATCGAGATCGTTCATCAATATCAAGCGAATCCGTCAAGAAATCTAAAGGAACCTGAAATTCTTCTCCATAAGTTTGTAATTCCTCCATAGAAAAAGGCGGGGTAATATTTACCCAACAGCCTGACTTCGGAGCATCTAACTCTACAAGTTTTCTTCCTTCCTTGAAATAATAACTGACCATCTCCAAAAATCTATGTTATAAACCGAAAGGCAATTTTAGCACCTTTAAAACATAAGAACACTAAAAAACTCAATTAATTTCAAAATGACCAATTGTTTCTTCAAATTTACAATCGAAATAACCGAACTACTTAAATCATAAAAATAAGATCCGCATGAGAGTATTTTACAGTTTTCTATTTTTTCTACTTCCCTCAATCATTTTTTGTCAGGTTGATCCTGGCTTAGCCGAAGCACTTCAAACAACGCTTGATGAAAAAAGAATGGAATTGAATGCCAAAGGATTAGGAGCAGCAATCGTTGTGCCTACTGGTGAAATTTGGGAAGGGGTTTCCGGAGTTAGTGGAACTGGAACAGATTTAACAACTGAGTTTACTTTTGGAGTTGGTAGTGTGACTAAATCAATCACAGCTGCAATAGTTGCAGAATTACATGTGGAAGGTGTTTTATCACTCGATGATCCATTATCTAAATGGCTGCCAACTTACCCGAACGTGGATAGTACTGCAACGATTCGCCAATGCCTGAATCATACCACAGGTATTTTTGACTACAGAGCAGATCCAGAATTATTCGAAATTGTTTTGGGTGATTCTGAAAAAATATGGACCCCAGAAGAAATTTTAGCAAGATTTGTTCATGCTCCAAATTTTGCCCCAGGCGAAGATTGGAGTTATTCGAATACCAATTATACCCTTGCAGGGATGGTTGTCAAAGCTGCGACAGGTAAGGAGTATTATGAATTATATAAGGAGAAACTCTTTGATCCATTGGGCATGACCACCACTATTGCTGCACCTTTTCAACAAAGAACTAATCCATTAGCAGATTTATGGTTTGATGCCTTGATTCCAGGTATCCCATTGAATATTTCAAATTTATACTCTACAGATGGAATGTTTAGTATTGGAAATTCAGCAGGTGGAGTAGTCTCAGTGCCAAAAGATATGGCAATTTGGATGAAAGCATTGGTTACAGGTAAAGCTATTTCAGCAGAAGCCTTTGAAGAAATGAAACAATTCATTCCACGTCCAAATGGCGGTGGATATGGATTGGGATTGACGTCCGGAAGTTTACGAGGAGAGAATGTTTTAGGACATAGTGGTAATATTATTTATGTTTCTGAAGTATTTTATTTTCCTAGCTTAGATATCTCAATAGCACTTCATTCCAATGATGGAACTAAATTTAATATTCAGCCGATTATGGCAGATTTGATGGAGACTTATAAAAATTATTCTCCTTCTCCATTGAATGAAATTACAGGTCAGCAAAACATTTCGATTTACCCAAATCCAGTTTCTGAGTTTATAAACTTGAATTTTGAATTGGAGCAGTCATCAAATGTGAGCGTTTCGGTTTTTGATATTTTTGGTAAAAAAGTCCAAACCCTTTATGCTGGAACTTTATCAACTGGGAAATATCAAAGGCAATTTGACTTAGATATCGTCAATGGCACCTATTTGATAAAATTGGAAATTGGAGAAAATGCATTTGTAGAGAGAGTCGTCAAATATTAATACTAATAATAATTTGATTGAAAAGCCCAGTAATTAACTTTGCTGGGCTTTTTAAATTTAAAACGAAAAAGATGAAAAGAATTGCAATTTTAACTGGAGCCGGAATGAGTGCTGAAAGTGGCATCAATACTTTTAGAGATTCCAATGGGTTATGGGAAAATCACGATGTAATGGACGTTGCTTCGCCGCAAGGTTGGGAAAAGAATAGAAAACTTGTTTTAGATTTTTACAATGCAAGACGAAAACAACTAAAAGATGTAGAACCAAATATTGGCCATTTGGATTTGGTAAAATTGGAAACTAAATATAAAGTTGAAATCGTCACTCAAAATGTAGATAATCTCCATGAAAGAGCAGGTTCTTCCAATATTCTTCATCTACATGGAGAATTGACCAAAGTCAGAAGTTTAGGAAATCCCAAATTGATTTACAATTGGGAAGATGATTTGAACGAAGGTGATAAATGTGATGATGGGTACCAACTGAGACCTCATATTGTTTGGTTCGGAGAACAAGTGCCTATGTTGGAACCTGCAGTTGAAATTGTAAGTCAAGCTGAAATCATTATAATTATAGGTACATCAATGCAAGTCTATCCTGCCGCAAGTTTGGTAGGATTCGCAAATTTGGGAACAGATATTTACTACATAGATCCCAATCCTCAGATCAATTTTGAATTAGAAAGAAGTAAAAACTTGACGGTCATTAAAGAAAAAGCTTCAACTGGCGTAAAATCTTTGGTAGAGAAATTGCTTAGTTAAGAATTACCTCTCCTTTCTTTTATTATCTTAAATATAGTTAAAGGATACGCTCATTTCAGGGTACGTTGTATCAATCTCTGTCTACAAACCGTTGGTTAGTACACCTATTAATTCATTTTAAAAATTGAACCGATGAGAAAAATTTTGTTAACTGCCGTTGTGGCAATGCTCACAATAAATCTTTTTGCTCAGGTCAAAATTAGTGCAAGAGTTGGATTTAGTAATGCTTGGGTACAAGCGGATTCTGCTTTTTTAGGGAATGATACTTTGCTTTTGACAAATCTAAACGGAGGATATCATTTCGGATTAGCTGCACAGTTGAATATTAAAAAGTTTTTCATACAACCAGAAATCTTGTTTAATACCAATACTGCTGATTTTGAATTTACCAAAGATGGAGCAATATCTGCCTTGAAAGACCGATACAATAACATGGATATCCCAGTATTGATTGGGTATAAATGGGGATCAGTCAGATTGGGTGCCGGTCCAGTTGGACATGTTTTTATTAGTAATAAATCTGAATTGTTTCAAAAGGATGGATTCAAAGATGCTTTTGATAAAATGACATTTGGATATATAGCTGGATTTGGATTGGATCTTTGGAAGATTCAAGTGGACCTAAAGTACGAAGGAAATCTTGATGATTTTGATAGCGTTATCAATTTTGAAGATATGAATGTGAATATGGCTAATTCACCACAGCGTTTAATCTTTACCCTTGGGTATATATTTTAAACGATTGAGAATCAATTGATTAAAAAGGAGAATGTAGGTAGCTGCATTCTCCTTTTTTTATACTTTTGATTTTTTTTTTGAAAATATTTTAAATGAATACAACCATCTCGTCAAATGTAGGCACTTTATTGTCAAACCACTTGACGAAATGCCTCGCACAACAATGATGACAGAGCAGGAAATAGTTAAGGGATGCCTCGAAAACGACAGGCATGCTCAACGTGCACTTTATGATAAGTACAAAAATGCCATGTTTACCCTTTCTTATCGGGTGGCCGGCGATTTTGGATTGGCTGAAGAAATCCTTCAAGATGCTTTCATGAAAGTTTATAAAGGGATGCCGAGTTTCCGAGGAGAATCAACTTTGGGTGCATGGATAAAAGTCATCGTTGTCAGAACAGCTTACACAAAAATCCGTAAAAAAGTAACCTACGATCCAATTGAATATATCGACAAAGACGAACATATTCAATGGTCACACAAGTTGGATACAGAGTATTTGGAAAAGGCAATTTTGGATTTGCCAGAAGGATACCGAACGGTTTTTACATTAATAGAAATTGAAGGATATGCCCACCGAGAAGTAGCCGAAATGCTCGGCATTTCCGAGGGAACATCCAAATCACAACTCTTTTATGCAAAGCGAAAATTGAGAGATAATTTAAAATATTACGAATAAAGATCCTTGAGTATCATGGACCAAAAGAAAGATTTAAAAACAGCATTAAAAAACTTGCCGGAGTACAAAGCACCTGATTCGATTTGGAATAAAATTGAATCTGAAATGATTAATGAGATTGCAGAATCTCCTCTATCAGCTGCTTTGAAACAATTGCCAGTTCACAAACCATCTGAAACAGTTTGGGAAAACATTGAGCAGAACCTACCTGCTCAGACGCCTAAATTTACCGTTTGGAGAAATGTTTTAGGGATAGCTGCTTCGATAGCTTTGGCGGTTGGTTTCTTCTTTTGGGTTGGAAATAATAAGCCTCAGTATGAAGTAGAATTTGCATATACCGAAGAGGTTTTGGATGAGCGAATGCAATTTGCAAGTTTCGAAACAGATGATGAGGCATTTGAAATGATAGATCATATTTGTTCTGAAAAAGGATTTTTGTGCGAACACTCAGATTTCAAAAATTTGAAAATGGAATTGGAAGAATTGAATGAAGCACACGAAGAGTTGCAATTTGCAATGGGCGAGTACAACACCAGTTCTGAATTATCGAAAGAGCTAAAGGATATTGAAATGGAACGAACCGTAGTTTTTAAACGACTTTTAGCAATGATTTAAAATCTTAATATGCGATTCATAAACTACATTACCGTATTTTCTTTTCTGGTTCTAATGAGCTTTCAGGCTCAGGCGCAAACAGTTTTGGGCGTTGTCTCCAAAACGGTAGAAAAAGAATTCCCTTTTAAAATAGGACAAACGGTCGTCGTTGAAGGAGAAAGAGCAGAGATAAAAATAGAGACTTGGAAAAAAAATACCATTTCAGTCAAATTAACTTTGATTTCAAAACATCCTCAAAAAGCGACTGCTGAAAAGGAATTGAAATCATTCGATTTTTCGTTTGAGGATAAAGGAGATAAACTTGTATTGAGAAATTATTACGCAAACTCAACAAAAGCAACTTCTGAATTATCAGCGGTTTATACCGTAATAGTTCCAACCGAATGTCCAGTTCAAATGTCAAACTACTTTGGGAAAACAGATGTGCAAGACCTTTCCAATTCATTTGAAATAGACTCTAAATTTGGACCAATCGCCATGACCAATTTAAGTGGAATCATAGATGTGAGTAGTCGATTTGGCGATATTTTTGGTGACTTTTTAAGTGGAAAAGTCAAAATAGAATCTCATCGGTCAAATATTACTTTGAAGCATTTAGAAGGCTCATTTGATATCAATTCGAAATATGGAATTATTAAAATATTCGCAGATAATAAAATCATTGATTTGAATATCGAAGCCGAAAAATCCGACGTTTATCTTTTCAATCCAGATCCTTCTGAATTTGGCTATGACCTTTTGGCTCACTTTGGAGATATTACAGTGCCAGAAGATTTGAAGATAAATTTTGTTGAAAAGAGCGATAAGATGAGCCATGCCGTTCGCGCTCCTGGGACACAATTTCCAGGTGTATTTGTAAAAATCACTTACGGAGATATTATTGTAAAAAAAGCACAACCATAAGTTAGGGTACAAAAGAAATTTTGTGTCTTATATATATAGAATTTAAGTTAGACGTTTTTAAGTTTCATAAATTAGTGAGAGTAGAGTCGAGCCCATTTTGGGCTCGGCTTTTTTTATGCAGAATGTTTCAATAAAAACTGAAGTAAAAGTTATCTTCGGCCTTCAATTTTAATTTTCTAAGTACTATGAAGGTAACTTTCTACGGACAATCTTGTTTTCTCGTTGAAACCATGGGCAAAAATCTGCTTTTTGACCCATTTATTACTGATAATCCTTTAGCCAAGGATATCGATCCAACCAAAATTGAGGCAGATTTTATTCTTTTGACTCATGCGCATGGCGATCATATTGCCGATGCAGTTTCTATTGCAAAAAGGACAGGAGCGTTGATTATTTCAAATTATGAAATAACCAATTGGGCAAAAGCGCAAGACCTCCCTGCTCATCCAATCAATCATGGTGGAAAATGGCAATTCGATTTTGGTTTTTGCAAATATGTAAATGCCGTTCATACCAGTAGTTTTCCAGATGGGAGTTATGGCGGTAATCCAGGAGGATTTGTGATTTGGAATGAGGAAGGTTGTTTTTATCATGCGGGAGATACTGCATTGACGATGGATATGAAATTGATTCCAATGACCTGTCCGCCACTTGATTTCGCGATTTTACCAATTGGAGATAATTTTACGATGGGATATGAAGATGCCGCATTTGCTGCAGATTTTATCGAATGTAGTCAGATTATCGGCTGTCATTTTGATACCTTTGGGTATATAGAAATTGATAAAAAGAAGGCAAAGGCTGCTTTTGAAGCAAAAAATAAAAATTTGATGCTTTTGAAAGTTGGAGATACTTGGGAAAAATAGGAGTAAAGTGATAGGTTATATTCCAAATTAATTAATTGCTAAGTGAATTCTTTTGAAGAAAATATTTACAGTTGAAAGTTAGATGTTGAAAGTTGAACGATTCGCGCCTTTAACTTTCAACATACAACTTTGAACGAAAATGCATTGGAACAGATGATTTTCATTTAGAACCGAAATTAAACACTAAAAAATATTATGGGCAAAATTGTAGCTATTGCAAATCAAAAAGGGGGAGTAGGCAAAACAACGACTTCTATAAACTTAGCCGCTTGTTTGGCGGTTTTAGAAAAGAAGGTTTTGTTGGTCGATGCAGATCCACAAGCGAATGCATCGTCAGGTGTTGGAGTCAATAGCGATTTGTTGGAGGTCAGTATTTACGATTGTTTGGTTGATGGAATGGAGCCCAATGATGTGAT
>CALHBQ010000261.1 GCA_937930815.1 uncultured Saprospiraceae bacterium
AAATACAACAAATGTGATATTCACATGTGATGATATTGGAACATTGGTTTACGTACAACTTTGGGTAGGAGAAGTACCAGGAGACGGATGTAACGATTGGGATTACTGTACTACTTTCATGGAAGTACAAGATAACAATAATGTTTGTTCAAACTCAAGAACGGCATCTATCGGTGGAAACATTTCTGACGAAAAAGGAGAAAGCGTAGAAAATGTAGAAGTGAACATCAACGGAGCTATGACTTCAAATGTAATGACGACAAACAATGGTCAATACCACTTTGATGTAACGGAGGGTAATGATTATTCGATTACACCGATGAAGACAGATGACATCAGAAATGGCGTATCGACCTTTGACTTGGCATTGATTAGCAAACATGTATTGAACGTGGAATCCTTGAATAGTCCATACAAACTGATAGCAGCCGATGCGAACCGTTCAGGTAGTATTACAACGCTTGATTTGGTTGCAATTAGAAAAGTAGTGCTATTCGTAGCGAATGACTTTCCAAACAATACAAGTTGGAGATTTGTGGACAAAGATTACATCTTTAGAAATCCACAAAACCCATTTGCAAGTGTATTCCCTGAGGTAAAGAATTACAATAATATCACTGGCGCTAATATGGCAGATTTTGTCGGTGTTAAAATCGGAGACGTAAGTGGCGATGCTAAAGCGAATGGCTTGAGCAGTGTTGATGACCGTACGTTCAACGAAACGTTCTATCTGAATGCTGAGGATAAAACATTCAAATCAGGCGATAGAATTGAAGTGAAGTTCGAAGCAGATTTACAGAACGTAGAAGGTTATCAAGCGACCATGAACTTCAACTCAAAGGCACTTGAATTGGAAGACATCGAATCAGCGACCTTAACCAAAGAAAATTTCGGTTTGACAATGGTTGAAAAAGGAATCATTACTACCAGTTGGAATGGAACTGCGACAAATAATGAAGCCTTCACTCTAATCTTTTCCGCGAAAGCGAAAGGAAAATTGAGTGAAGAATTATCTATTAGTTCACTTTACACCAAGGCAGAAGCATACGCAAATAATGACTTATTGAATGTCAATTTGAACTTTGGGACAACAGCAACGATTACCAAATTCACCTTACATCAAAATGTGCCAAATCCATTCAAGTCAGAAACGACAATTGGATTTGATTTGCCTAAATCAGATGAAGCAACACTTACAATTAGCGATGTTTCTGGAAAAGTGTTGAGAGTAATAAAAGGCAACTATCAATCAGGTTACAACAGCATCGTCATTGACTTAACGAATAACTTACCATACGGTGTTTTGATTTATGAATTGGAAACATCAACCGATAAGGCAACTAAGAAAATGACCTTAATGAGATAGAATGCTAAGAATTTAGGAATAATTAAATGGCCGAAGCAGATGACTCTGCTTCGGCTTTTTTGTGCTTTCTAATAGTGATTTTGAATTGAAATGACGAAGAGTTCTTATTACCCAGATATAGTTATCAATAGCAATATGATTTTTTGTATCTTTGAATATTGAATTTTAACAAAAACTATGATTTATGAATACCCACTGTCTAAAAAAATGCACATTGATTTTTGTATCAATGATGATATTTTCTCTCAATCTTTCAGCCTCCGGACTTTTTGAAGATGTAATTTTTCATGTAGAGGCGAATACGCAAAATGCCACTGAACCAGGGCTGACTTGCTCTGAACTCACTCCTACAAACTTTGAAGTGCAAATAGGCATGACTGGAAAAGCAATTGTCAATTCAACCAATTTCGGTGCAGTTTCAAATCCTAATTGTGATTATGATTTTTCGATGGATAGAATTAATACCGAACCTGAATTACACTTCAGTCAGCCTGGTATCCAAGATGCCTATTTTCATGTAAATCAGGGTGGTGGTAACGCTACTCCGATGGGAGCATGTCCTTTTGAGGTGGGCATTTTACCACTCAGACGAAGAAGAATAGAATGGAAAAAAGGAAAAATGTAAAGCACAAACACTCGTGTTTTTATTTATAATCCCGAATTTTCGTAATGAAAGTTCGGGATTGTATTTTTGCGGAAAGAACTAAATTTATGAATAGGCTATTACTTGTTTTTCTACATCTGGTCTTCGTTTTGAACTTCGGCTCAGCTCAAGGAAGTGACGAAGACGTACTCCGAAAAAGAATCATTAAAGGAATCGCTGATTATCGAACAGAACTGGTTAATAATACCTACGCGAATTTAGAGGAGTATATAAAAGTCTCTTTAGAAAAATCTGGAAATGACTACAATGAAATGCTAAAAATTGTAAAAAATCTATCCTTAAAAGAGCTAAGAAAGAAGTATCCTAATAAAAGTCTTTACGAAGATTTTCGAAAATATCAATTGGGGAAGAAGTCGATCTTTCGCTCCTTTTCTCCAATAGAAATGAAAATCGTCGAGGAAAATTTAGATCTGTTTGGTTTAGTTTTTCAACAAATTTTAAAACCAGACTTCCCTTACGGTATCAATCCGAAAACAGCGTTTATGGATGAGGTTGTTTTTATTGGTATTAAAGACGGAGATAGAATTGCAGATTTGGGAGCAGGCTCTGGAGAGATTTCTTTTCTATGGTCAATTATATTCAAAGACCTTGAACTTTACATGACAGAAATAGGGGAGGTTCAATTGGAAGTAATGAATTTTAAATCAAAGAAAATCGAAAGCATTGATACATCTAATGCCATTCAAATTTTGAGAGGCACAAAAAAGAAAACTGGATTGGAAGGTGAAAACCTTGATAAAATAGTAGTGAGACAAACTTTCCATCATTTTAAAAAGAAGAAGGCGATGTTAGCTTCAATAAAAAGTTCCTTGAAACCAGATGGCGAATTGATATTGATAGAAGCGGAGCCTTATTTATGGCATGGACGCCAAATGGGTTGTAAAAAAGCAATGTTTCAACCCGAAATTGAATCTATTTTGAAAAAAAACGGTTTCATTCTAATAGATTCTGAAAGAGATAAGCAAGCCATTTATTTAAAATACAAAATAGCGAATTGAGGTTAACGTTTACTTGAAAGAATTTTCTAAAATATCTTTTAAAAATCTATTGCAGAATCTATTAAAAATAGGTACTTTTGCGCCCGCCTTCGAAAATTGAAGGCATTTAGGTTGAAAAGTTGACCTTTAAAGACCACATGCCGATGTGGCGGAATTGGTAGACGCGCTGGATTCAAAATCCAGTTCACGCAAGTGAGTGAGGGTTCGATTCCCTCCGTCGGTACTTTTTTATTTTCTTTTTGAAAATTTTAGTGGTCAGTTCGAAGTTGGATGTTTTGTGACCAAAGGGAAAAAAATATTCAATTTCGAACTGACATTCAACACTAAATTTTTCAAAATCATATTTCGAAATATATTTTATTATGCCTAAGATGAAAACGCACTCAAGTGCGAAGAAGCGATTCAAAATTACTGGATCGGGCAAAGTAAAACGGTTTCAGGCAAATACGCGTCACAGATTGCGTAGCCGAAGTAAACGTCAAAAATTAAATTTGAGAGGTTCTACTTTAGTTAGCGTAGCGGATGAAGCGAGAATGAAGCGGTTACTTTGTATGTAAAACTTAATCAAAGGATTAAGTGATTTTTCAAAACTATTTTTTTAACGAGAGTACAGGTTTCAAAGCGGATAAAAATTTCCCCTGTACTGCACTAAAATCAATTGACATATGCCTCGTTCAGTAAATTCCGTGGCTTCACGGAAACGACGAAAAAAAATCATGAAGATGGCGAAAGGTTACTGGGGTGCACGATCTAAAGTGTACACTGTAGCGAAAAACGCTGTTGAGAAAGGTCTTCAATATGCCTACACAGGCCGTAAATTGAAGAAAAGAGCATTCAGAAGATTATGGATTGCTCGTATCAATGCAGGTGCCAGATTAAATGGTACGACTTATTCAAGATTGATACACAACCTTGCTCAGAAAGAAGTTGGCTTAAACAGAAAAGTATTGGCGGATTTAGCAATGAATCATCCAGAAACTTTCAAATCTGTAGTTGACTCTGTTTCTAAGAATTAACCAATTGTTGGTTAAAATTAAAAGGGATAAAAGCTTCGGCTTTTATCCCTTTTTTCGTTTTAAAAAAAAACGGTTCTTAGACAATTTTAGTGAAATGGTATTACTCTTTTAGATAAGTCCAAGGGTTACTTGTCCCTCTTTGGAGAGGGTGTCCGCCACGGCGGACGGGAGAGGAATAAATCAAAAATTAGGAGCAAATTCCTCCCTCTGTCTATCGACATCTCCCTCCAAATGGAGACAAGTAACGCCAGTCAAAAGTGGTAAATCACGAGATTTGTCTAAGAACCAAAAAAACTAAAGTTACTTGCTCACCTCAATAAATTCTTTTAGCAACTGTTCTCGGTCAACCGGAACGACTCCCACCTTTTCGCAAACTTGGCCACCTGCCAAATTTGACAACAAAACAGAAGTTTTCAAATCAAGTCCTGCCGCTAAACCAATGGTTGCGAGGCTAATCACTGTGTCACCGGCGCCACTCACATCAGCAATGCTTCGCGGAAATGTCGGAAGAATCGCAGCCGTTTTTTTATCATCAGAATAGATGCCTTTTTCCGAAAGGGTAATCATCGTGAATTGATGATTGAGTTTTGCACTCAATTTTTCAGAAGCATTTTTTAGACTTTTCAAATTGGGTTGAATCGAAGTAGTAAGCGATTCTCGAATTTCTTTCAAATTGGGTTTGAAGAGGGTAGTGTTTTTATAAGCAAAGAAATTTTTCTTTTTAGGATCGACGGTGGTGAGGATACCTTTTTCGTTTGCTAAAGTGACTATCTTCTCGATTAAACTGGTAGTGAGCACGCCTTTGTTATAATCTTGAAAAAGGATTGCATGGACTTTTTGTGCGTTTAAAGCAGTTTTTATCTTTTGAAAAACCGCTTTTTCTTCTTTGTTAGAAAGGTCATTTTGGTCTTCGCTATCTACTCGAAGTAAGTGTTGACCTGAAGCAATAACACGCGTTTTGACCGTTGTCATTCTTTCGTTTGAGGAGACCAATCCTTTTGACTCAAGCCCATTTTCTTTCATTCTTTTTTTGAAAATGGTAGCGTTATCATCTTTTCCGATGACGCTGATAAGTAGCGGCGTTGCCCCCATTGCTTTTATATTCAAAGCGACATTGGCTGCTCCTCCCAATCGGTTTTCACGCGTATTCATGCGCACCACAGGCACAGGGGCTTCGGGTGAAATGCGTTCGACTTTCCCCGTCAAATATCTATCAATCATCACGTCCCCGATGATGAGGATGTTTAGTTTCTCGAACTTTTTAAATATTTTTTTTGCGTCTTGCATTGGCGGCAAAGCTACGTATCAGTTGGCAGTTGGCAGTAGGCAATGAGAACTTTTTTTCGTAGCACAGGCATCCCTGCCTGTGAACGATGATTGCATAGAAATAAATCTTAGACAAAAAAGTTGATTAAAAACTACATAGCCACTTAAGTTTAAGTTTAAACATGCAGCCCTTGGTACTTTCACAGGTAGGGATGCCTGTGCTACTTGTGAACGATGATTGCATAGATACCTTAGATAAAAAGTTGATTAAAAACTGCATAGCCACTTAAGTTTAACTTTAAACTTTCAGCCCTTGGCACTTTCACAGGCAGGAATGCCTGTGCTACTTTAGGTAATTGTAGATTTTTTCCGTAGCTCCTTTATTAGCTTCAATATAATTTTTGGCCTGGAAAGCTGCTTTCTCAAATTCCTCTTTTTCTAATAATTTTACAAACACCTTTTTAAATTCATTTTGATTGGAAACTGTAAATCCACCACCTGTTTTGACTAACTCAATGGCCTCCGTAAATTTTTGAAATTTAGAGCCAAAAATAACAGGTAAACCAAAAGTAATCGGTTCGAGTGTATTATGAATACCGCTGCCAAAACCGCCACCGATATAGGCAATTTTTCCATATTGGTAAATGGAAGATAACATTCCAATGTTATTGATAATCAATACTTTAGCATCGTTTTTTCTGCCGATGGCTAAATTTGAATAAGTGTTGGTCGGAACAGTAAATCGTTTTTGAATTTGCTCAATATGGCTTGCTTTGATGTCATGTGGGGCGATGATGACTTTCCAGTTTATTGGTAATGAGTTATTGATGAAAGTTGCTAAAATAGCTTCGTCGGGCGGCCAGGTGCTTCCGCAAATGAGGGTAGGGGACT
>CALHBQ010000262.1 GCA_937930815.1 uncultured Saprospiraceae bacterium
TTTTTTTTTGAACCATAGAAGGAATTTAAGGTCATATAAGATTTGCAATTCATTATATGCGAAAAGAGGTTTCTTCATAGCTTTAGATAGGTTCAATTTTCAAAATTGAGTATGTTTTTAAGCATTCGTTTTTAATAACAAAAATGTGACGGATTTTTAAAAACTCCCCATATTAGGATTCTAAGTTGGCCTTTTTCACTTAATTACCCGTCGAATTGGATTCGACGGTACGTTTCTAAAAAAACAAAAAGCCGCCCCAAAACTAAATTTGAGGCGGCTTGAAAACCAAATTCATTTCTCGGTCTTATTCGAGATTCATGATGTTATTTTATGACAACCATTTTCATGGTTTTTGTAAATTCTTCTGTATCTAATTGGTAATACAAAACGCCAGTTGACAATTCATCGCTACTTAAAGTAATCGTATTATATCCTTTCGCGAAATCACCGTTTACTACTTTCAATATTTTTCCAGACACATCTGAAACGGTCAAAGTCGCTGCTGTCGCTTTTGGTAAATCAAAACCAATAACCGTTTCTCCTTTGAATGGATTCGGCGTATTTTGATACAATGCAAATTCGTTTGAAACGACATTACTTCCGAAGTTGATGCTTACATTTTTGTAATCATTTCCTTCATATGCTTCTGCGTTGGTCAAGGCTGAACTGATTGCGATTTCATTACTCAATGTTCCGTTTGCTTTTGCATTGAAAATCATTGTGAATGCTTCGTTAGCTGTTGCAGTTCCATTCCAACTTGCAGTGATGTATCCGTTGTTGGCCATTGCCGTTCCGAAGTTCTCAGCAGTAGCGACTCCATTTTCGATAGACGCTAATTCTAAGACCTGCTCATTGAATTTCAATGTAAATTGGTAACCATCTACCGTTTGCAAATCATCAGCATTGAAAACAACTTTAACTTGCTCTCCTGCTTTGAAGTTTTGCTCTTCTACTTTGAATTCAAAGTTGCCATTGAATGTTCTATCATCAACTCCCAAAATTCCGTTTGCTTTTGAATCACCGTTCACATCACCTACTTTGATAGCGGTGAAGTTCATTGCCAATTGTGGAGCATCCAAGTTATTGATATTTGTCAATTCTGAAATCGTAGTGTTCCATGGATTGTTTGCATCCGTGAAAATGTGTGATTTTTCAACAAATCTCCAGCTTGTATTATTAGGAAATTCATTCGTCAATCTCAAAACTACTTTTCTAACTGCAACCAAATCAAGTGTTGAAATGCCACCTGAACGATTCGCATCTGCGGCCAATACTTTATATGGTGAATCCAGTAAACTTACATTCAAGATGTGTTTACTCATTAATACCAAATCAAAGGTTGAAACACCATTTGCTACATCATCATTCTTCATTGGTGTGATAGAATAATCACCGCCAGTTGGTAAAACAAAATCGTACGCACCGTCAACATCTGTTACCATTGAATTCAACATCGTTGCACCTGCATTTACTTCAACTGTTACATTTTCAACTGATTCCTGATCTTCGTTTGTGATTTTTCCAGCGACAGCTGATTTAGAACTAGAACAAACTCCATTGTTGTCTTGAACCTCTACGAAAGTAGTACAGTAATCATTGTCTTGATTGTCTGCACAAGCATCATCCGCAGTACCATCTTGTTCTGCTACCCAAAGTTGAACCATTGTGATTCCAGTAGCGACATCATCGCAATCAAGTACAATGAAATCATCTGCTGGCAAAGTAGTAATGTGATCATCACTCGTGATAAATCCATCTCCATTTGTATCTTCAATAATATTGATTCTTAAAATATAATCTGAACAATAATCAAAACTTGAAGCGTCAAAATCAGATGCCCATAATTCAACCATACCAGAAACTGGCATCACGTCAATGCTCAATCCGTTGAAACAAACTGGCGTTGGTGCTTTACAATCAACTACTGAGAAAGTAATATCAAGTTGTGAAGTATTTCCACAATCATCTGTTACGGAGAATCTTGCAGTGTGCGTACCTAATGGTAATCTCATTGAGATAGCATCGCTTCCATTAAAGTCAGCTGAAGCGAAAGTGCTGCTGAATGCAGAAATCGCCCAAGTTGTTGTCAATTCATTTGTACACAATTCAGTAATATCAATTTCGATATTGACTAAACCATTACAAGGATCCTCATCTAAGTCACCACCACAGAATTTAGTTGCGCCATCATATGATACTTCTGGTGCAGTGTTATCGTAGATTTTCACGTGTTGGCTCCATTCGTAATATCCAGTTGATGGATAGAAAATTTGAGTTGGATTTGACGAATACACTAATAAGGTACCTGTTGAGCAGTATTCACCATCATCAACTCTGCCGTCTCCGTTGCCATCTCTTAAAACTTCTGTAGGTGAGCTAACACCATCATACTCACACCAATTGATTGCTCTCCAAACTCTGATAACTTTTCTACACTCATCACCTGCAGGGCCACCTGCATTAAATGGTAGTTCCTCTACATTTACAGCTATCAAGTCACATCCTGTTTCGACGAAAGTCAAATCATCTGGTGCGTTGTTATTATCACACTCTCCTTCATAGTCAGAAGGGAAAGTAATACAGTAATCTGTTATTGGTTGAACCATAATTACTTGACGACAAGAACCTATAGAACGGTTTCCATAATCATCTTCCGCACGGAAAGTACGGGTAACAGATCCAACTCCACACAAATCAAGACTTACTCTTGTTGAAACATATTGTAATTCTGCATTACAATTATCTAAGACGGTTGCAGTTCCAAACATCGCATCTAAAGCTGCATCGTCATCGTAATCTACATTTTCTGGAAGTTCATCACAATTCAACCAAACATCTGCTGGTGCATAACATTCAGGAATAACTTTGTCATCTAACAAAACTTGAACCATACAGTCATTAGCATGGTCATCAGCTGTACTTGTAGTTACTGATCCAAGTCCAGGATTCACATCATAAACTCTTAATATCACATTAATAGTGTCTCCAATATCTTCACAACAGAAGTTGATTTCATCATTGAATCTTCTTCTATCATTTGTAAATCCAGAACAATTATCATCCATTCTTCTCACCTTGAAATAAACTGGACCACAATCATCATAACTTCCCTCATCAAAATTGGTAGCGAATACGGTCGTAATTCCATCTGGTTCAGCTACCAAAGAAACTTGGGTTAACTCTCTACAGATTGGAGTTGGTGGCGTGGCATCAAATACGTCAAATTCAACAGTTTCTCTTGAAGTATTGCCACAAGCGTCAGTTGCTTCAAAAATAAGGTCATGCGTACCTTCTGGCAAATATGGAGATGGTATGGAGAACGCAATTAAATCTCCATTACTATTTAGAACTGGAACGCCCTCTCCTGCTGGAGTGAACAATCGAATATCATCTACCCCTGAACAATCATCTGTTACCGTTGGAACTGGAACCAATCCGCTTGAGAAACATTCAGCTGTTTTTCCATCGCCGATTGATTGATTCGTGTACAACTCAGTATTATAAAGTGAATTTCCATCATGGTCAACTGGGTAAGAGAATACAGGTGCTTTTTTATCAACGACCTTAATAATCTGAAGATCAGAAGTAATATCTCCTGTACACCAGTTTAGTACTGTCCAAGTTCTTAATATTTTAAAAGCAACCGTAGTGTCAACGCCATCACATGCTTCCAATTTCTGGTCTAAATGTGTAACGGAGAATCTACATCCTATTCCAACTACATTTGGTTCTCCTGAACCAGTAGTTTGTAATTTTCTTCTATTTGAACTTGAAGTAAGATCGTAGTTGATATCTAAATCTTCTGCATCTGTCCACCAAAGTGGAGCACCTGTTGTCGTATCATAAGGATGAACTCCTGGGAAATCATCTCCATTGCTCCCTGGAATTCCACAGTACAATAAAGAAGTATCAATCTCTGCAGCTTCTTCCAAAATATCAATATTCAAACGAGTTGGTTCTATGACATTAGGGTAGTTTGAGAAATGCTCACATGCCCAAGTAATATCGTCTGGAAAAGTAAGATTTGGTTGAGTAACTGTAATCACATAAGTACAAGTATTCGAAGCATTTCCATGCTGATCTCCAGTTTGATAAACTCTCGTAATTGTTACAACATTACAAACATCTCCAGTCGTTGTTTCAGAGAGCAAATTGACATCCATATCTCGCGCTCTATCACAATTGTCCACAGGTGTTGGAAGATCAATGTCATCTGGATTTTCGCTACATGTCAGGTTAAAAATAGTTCCAACCTGATCGTCTCCATTTGCATCTGTATAAGTTACATCACACTCAAGAATTGGGTTTACTTTATCCTCAACATGAACATCTCCCCAACAAGAGTTCCCAGAGATTGGATCGATTACTTTTAAAGTAATAGTGTTTCCAACGTCTGCACAATTTACCCAAAAGTATCCGCGAGGTGCATCACCACCGCAGCTTCCTGCCAATTCGTGCGCACGCTCTACAATATAAGCATCATAACAGCCTAAGTAGTTACCTTCCAAAATTACATCTGAACTTATTAAAGAACATCCTTCATCGGTAATTGAAACGTTTACCAAATCATTACAGGCCATAATATTTGGATTTTCGTCAATAGTAACAACCTCTGTTACACAGGTCTCACAACCAGGATCGTCTTGTGCTTCAATATCACTCTCTGCTCCAGTTGGAGGTCCTTTTATTATTGGTATTCCAGTTGCATCTAACACCTGAGCAAAACCTAAAGCTTCTCCTGCATCAAAACAAAACTCAACTGTGTGAGTCCCTGCTCCTAAAACCAATGGGTCAAAAATTGTACTTACAACTCCATTGATTTTAAATTCTCCTACTCCTGCAATTGGAGTAACACCATCTGATTGCAAACCAGCTGAACCTACTAAATCTTCTAATATAGCACCTGTACAAACTGCGTCAAAATCATTTTCTATTACTGCTTTTGGATAGTAACAAACATTACTTAAACCTAATGTCAAACCTGGCCAGAAGATACTTTCCAACTCAATATTGAAACCAATTGCATCTGCATGTTGTCCAACTGCAGAGTAAGTTCCATCTCCATTATCAGTAATCACATCCCCTGCAGTCCATGGAGTCAATCCGTTTAAAATTGAAATTGTCCACATTTGACCAGGGCTATTTGATTCGATAAAAACTTCTTCATCGAATAATCCATTTCCAGCACAAGTACATGGGTCTGAAATAGTTGGCCCGCCTGCGTTTGTGGTTATTGGAGCAAAATTATCTATACAAAATTGTGAAGCAACAATATTAGCCGTTGCAGTACAAGTTGAAGTTATTCCTGTAAGTGGATCCATTGCCGTTAAAGTTACCATTTGAGGCCCAACATCTGTACAAGTAAACATATTTGGCGCAACGGAGAATGTTGGTTCTGCACAAAACATTGTTCCACCATCAAAATCTAATGGGTCTAATGTTACATCACCTGTCGCCGAAACCGTTACAAATGCATCTTGGCAAACTGCTTCTGGTGGGCAACATTCGGCTGGAGCCGTACCTGCAACTGCCGTCAAAGTACACGCTGTATCATCTGAGAAAGCAACAGTTAAGTTAATTGGTCCTCCATCTGCTGGTAAAGTTACCGCAGAGAAAGTAGCAATATTTCCACATATATTACTTACAGGGATACTTGCCATCACTGTGTTACCAGTCAATTCTAAAGTTCCAGTTGTAGGAGGTAAAACGAAAAGCACTTTTACATCTGCTGTAAAAGTTGAAACGCCATTTACAAAACTACAACTTGAAATATTATTGACTGAAACAGAAGATATATTACATGCTGTAGGACAAACTAAAGTCTGACCGGCATTAAGTGACCCAGCACTATTGGCTGTAGGGCCAGTCCAACTGAAATCCATAGACATACTTCCCGTTCCTGTTAATTGAAGGGATTGTCCGATTGGTGTACTACCAAATTCAGGAACGCCAACATCCATTGACATCATACCTGCCGCTGGGCCTGCTGTTGCCACAAAATCTCCTTCGTAACTAATGAATTCTAAAACACAACCGCTACTGTTAACTAACGCCATTCCATCAGGCGCTCCATTCTGAAGTCCATTAGAAGGTAATTGAAAATCAACTGCTCCAAAACCTGTTCCCTCATTATCAATTACACCTGAAAGATTGATGGTGTTATAGGTTGATCCATTAGAACCGTTATATAAAACCAAAGAATATCCAACTAAGTTGATACCAGAAGTACCAGCTACCTCAATAAATTCTCCAACATCCCCTCCTTGATTATCGTAGTGAAATTCATTTATAAACAATAACTCAGCAGCACAACTTGAAGGCATACATCCACCAGGAGCTGTTCCTGCATCTGCTTTTGTAAAAGTACAAGCCATATCATCTGAGAAAGTAGCTGTCAAAGAGAAAGCCATTCCAGTCGCAGGCAAAGAAACACCAGTAAAGGTGTAAGTACTTCCTGTCAAACTTGTTACTGGAACCATTCTCATGCCTGCACCCGTCAAATTCAATGTTCCAGTCGCAGGTGCTCCTGCAAAAGTTACGGTTACGTCCGCAGTAAAAGTGGACATTCCGGCAGCGAACATGCAAGCAGAGTAATTAGAAGTTGTAATCTCAACGATTGTACATGCTGTTGGACACTCAAGTGTTTGACCTGGATTGAGCAACCCAGGAGTAGCCGTCATTGGAGCTTGCCAAGTAAATGAACTTGCAAAACTTCCAGTTCCAGTTTGTTGTAATGATTGGCCAACTGGGGTATTATTTAATTCCTGAACCCCTATATCAGTTGAGGTCAAACCCATCGCTGGGCCATTATTTGCCGTCATAGTTCCTTCGTAACTTAGAAACTGAAGAACCATACCATTAGGGTCAACTAATGCAATCCCATCTGGTGCACCATTTTGCAAACCATTGACTGGATATGGAAAATTGATTGCTCCAAATCCAGCACCTTCGTCAGGAATTATTCCTGATAATGCCATTGGAGAACCATAGGTATTACCATTATTACCATTGTAGGTTATTAAGGAATACCCCATAAGGTCTGTCCCTGCTGTACCAGCTATTTCTATTCCTTCGTTTACATCACCTCCTAAATTATCATAGTGAATTTCATTTATCAATAAAATCGTTGAAGTACATGGTGCATTTGGTACTAAGAAGGTCTGCCCTGTATTTTTTGTACCAGGTGTTGCTGGTGCTGGACCTGTCCAAGTAAAATCAGCAGGAGCACATCCATCCATCCCCGTTAAATGTAACGAAGAACCGATTGGTGTGGCATTGGTTTCTGAGACTCCAATATCAACTGAAGTCATTCCATTGGCTGGACCCGCTGTCGCAGTTAGCGTACCTTCATAACTTAAAAATTGAATCACTACCCCAGCTGGATCGACCAAAGCCATTCCATCTGGTGCTCCATTTTGAAGTCCGTTTGCTGGTAATTGAAAATCAACTGCTCCCATTCCCGACATACATTCATCGTCAATGACACCACTCAAATTGATAGTGTTGTAAACACCACCACCATTACCGTTATACAAAACAAGAGTATAACCAGTCAAATTGGTCAAAGCTGGACCAGCAACTTCAATAAATTCACCTACATCACCTCCGGCATTGTCATAATGAATTTCATTGATAAATACAGAACCGCCAGCAATAGTGGCTGTTGATGCTGCATGTACCGGTTTTGTAGAAAAGAAGAAAAGTGCCAAAATCACTAAAAGTGAGCATTGGCTGATTTGTAACGTTTTTTTCATCTGAGATTAAAATTTGATACGATGTTGGATTATAATTCTGTAAACAAGACAAATCAATCACTGTAAGTGACTGATTATCAACTTTTTAAAATCTGTAAAAAATTAATAGAAATTTTCTACTCAAACTTAGTATATCGGAAGAAGGGAAATCTGTGAAGAGCTCGAAGACTCATTACCTTTCAAATTTAGGTTATTTAAATGTGATTTGGGTTCCCAGAGGATTAAGTTTTTAAAAATACAAAAAAGTGGGTAGTCAACATATTAGGAATAATTCAATAGCAGTGAGTGAATTAGTTTAAAATAAACCGTTATTTGAAGATTATTGATGGCAATAAAATGGAATTTGGCTTTAAAAACATCAGACAAAAAGGTCATTTGTCTATTGCTCACTCCAGCGAAGATATGCTCGATTTTGAAAATCGAACATATCGGGATGGATTAATAGAATATTCTAATATAAAGTTACATCCCCTTCAAATAGCTCTACCGAACCATCCATAAATTCAATCTCAGCAAAGAAAATATAGACGCCTGAATTTAGGGTTTTGCCTCTGTATTTACCATCCCAACCTGAGGTGGTTTCATTGATTGGTAAATCTGTTCCTTGAAAAACATTATTTCCCCAGCGATCATAAATTGAAAAGATATTGATTTTTTCCGCCCGTGCATCTGCAAAAATAGTGAAGAAATCATTGATACCATCGTTATTTGGACTGAATGCATCTGGGATATAAACGGAACTTGTTTTCAATACTTTTATTAAAATGTCATCCATATCAGAACAACCATTTTCATCATAAATGGTAACCTGAATTCTCGAATCTGATTGTGGTCGAGCGATTGGATTGAGACAAGTATCACAATTCAAACCTGTTGTCGTAGTCCAAACAACACTATCAGGGATGATATTCGTTGATGCGTTTAATTGAATTTCGTCACCTAAAAAGATCGTCGTGTCTTGACCTAAATTCACCATCGGCATACTTCCTCCAGTGGTTATTTCGAAGCTATCTTCAAATAAACAATCGTTTGCATCTGTAATGCGAATTTGATTGGTGCCATCATTGATATTTGAAAAAATAGCAGGCAGCCCAGAGACAATTCCTTGTGATTGATTATTGATAAAAATTTCGAAAGGCGAAACGCCTCCATCAATTGAGGTGACTTCTAAAGTGGCTTCTTGACCATCAGCACAATCACCATTTTCTGCAAAAAGTTCTGGTAGAATTTCATCGGGTGCAGTTAGTTGAAAAGTCATGCTGTCATTACATCCCGCGTTATCAGAAATTTCAAAACGATACTCCCCTACTGCCAAATCTGTTCTTTCAAAATCAGTGCTGCCGTCTTCCCAAACAATAGAAACTGGCATTGCGCCTCCGGTGCTATTTACAACAATTTCACCATCATTTCCACCAAAACAACTAACGTTAAAACCTTGATAATCAGATAGTTCTGCATTAATATTTAAATCGCTTACCTCAATTAAAACAGAAGTATTTGATGTTATCACATCACAATTTGACGCAGTAGGCATAGCTGCTAAAATTTCATAGCTCGTCGTTACGCCCGGAGATACTGCCAATAATTCACCGTCCACCACATCATTAAATTGGGCAGTTACACCTTGCCCCATATCAACTGTAAAAGTAATCCTTGAAGTGCCAATAAGCGAAACCTCCAAATAAGCAGTATCATTTTTACAAATCGTTTCTCCTCCTGAAAGCGAGAGTTCAATCTGTGGGTAAAATTGTAAATCCACATTTATGATACTATCACATTGTCCTGGCGTCTGTATCCTTTCAGTGCCCGTCGAATTAAATTGGTGATAATCTTTTCCATTAATTTGTATCGTATCATTGAGACAAATCGAATCTCGAACATCAACCATAATCGCTGAACTAAAACTAAGATTAATTTCAATAATGGAATCACAACCGTTCATCGCGCCATTTTCTAACATGACTAAATCATTAGGATTGGCTTCATTATAAACCGTACCATCTACAATAATGGAGTCACCCGTACACAATGATTGTTCTATCAAATTTCTACTCGGAGGCAAGATCGAAACGATTTGTGAACCTGATGGTGTTGCCGAACATCCTTGGCTTACGATACTATCAATTCGTATTTCAAATTGAGTGGCGCCTGTTGGTGATTGTACTAATTGTTGAAAATTCAAATCAGTCGATCCGAACGAGCGATTAGAAGTCATCCCATTTTCAATAATCGAATAATAGGTCAAAAATGGAGGGGTGCCCGTAAAATTCAAATCAATCAAAACACTGTCTCCCTCGCAGATTTCATTTTGAATTGAAAAATTGACTGATGGCTCTGGTTGAAAAACAACTGGATTGCCAATTGAAATGCTCAAGCAAGGATCTTGGAAATCAACAGTACTACTTACTTCTCTTCCAGCAATAGCAGATAGGTAATAAGTTTGACCATACACTATCGCGTTATTATATTCAAAAATTCCAGTTGTATTTAAGTCGAATACATTTCCTAAAGTCAATCCTGGCTCATCGTGCATTACGAATAGAAAAATATCATCTGAATCTAAAACTTCGTCTCCATTATGTGTAATGGAAACTTGCTCATCTCCACAAATTAATATTGGATCAGTGAACGGTTCTAAAGTCCCTGCATTGGTTGTGCATGAACAATCGAAAGTACCAGAGCGAACGATTGTATCGCAATTATTTCCATCAAAAATTAAAAAATTAAAATTAGAATTACTTGCAAAAAGTTGGCTTTCGAAGGTATTTCCAGTCAAAGTACCCATGTCACCTTCCACCTGAAAAGTATTTGGCAAACCTCCTGCAATATTAAAACTAACTCGAAATTCTTGAGTCGCTGATTCGCATTCAATTTTAAAATCTTCTATTGAAAAATCAGGAAATAGATCAATGTTTATGGTATCTAAATTTTCGTTAGAACAAAAATTATCTATTACATCAGTTATGATGATCTGGGCTGGCTGAAGAAAATTCTCTTGAATGTTAGGATTCGTTTGACTTGTAATAATACCAACTGGAACAATTTGATTTTCCTTTTCATAGACAATTGTAAAAGGTGCATTTCCAGTAAGCATAACTGGAATATCTATAAACTCATCTTTACAAACAGCAAAATCATTTGGTAAACTCGCACTCGGCAAATCACGGAAAACAATCGGCGTTCCAATCGAAACAGAAAGACATGGATCATTAAAATCAACAAGGTCATTTCCATTATTATTTCCAACAACTGAAGAGAGGTAATAAGTTGTACCAAAACTTAGATTGGAAGCATAAAACAATTCTTCTGTTTCATAGATAGCGAACATAGTTCCAAGCATGTCACCTGCATTGTCGTGCAAAACATAACAATGCAAATCATCTGCGTCTAATACTTCTCCTGTACTTGAAAAATTAAGGGTATCGCCAAAACATACATTTTGGATAACATTATCCATTGTTCCTGAATTGGAGGTACAATTCGTTGATTGACAAGGAATTACAGACCGATAACAGACCTGCGGACAATAATCACCTTCCACACAAACTTCAACTTGGGTATCGCACGCAACTGGATCTGTTGTAAAAATTTGCCCACTCAAAATTCCAGTTGATTGAGTGAAATTATAATTTGAAACGTCCTCTCCTTCAATTTCTAAAACAATCGAATAAGTATCATTTGCATTAAAAATGGTATCTAAAACGGTGATTTGCAAAGGTGGGTAAACCACAACTTCGGCTGTTGAATTCGTAACATTTCCAACACAAACTGCATCTTCAATTTGAAGTATTTCAATTGTTACATTACTCGTAAAAGGCAAACTTACCGTTGACATCATCGTAGTTTCAACATTGCCTGCTGTTCCATTTTCTGACAATTGATATTGAAAAGGAGGAGTTCCCGTGAAATTAATTTCAACCATAGCCGTACCTCCATCACAAACAAAAAAGCTATCCATTTGAAAGGAGGCCGTTGGCACTGCAGTAAATTGAATTGGGATACTATTTGAAAATGAAAAGCATGGATCGAATGGATTGACATTTCCAGAACCATCATCATCTCCTGCCACTGCCGCAATAAGATAAGTAGTATTCAAATTCATTAAACCTGCCATAAATGAAAACTCAGGAACTGAATTGGCGGCTATGACATTTGCAGTTGCAAGATTTGCACCTTCATACAAAACGTAATTTAAAACATCATTGGGATCTAAAAACGAATTAGTAACAGGGCTAAGCATCGCCATTTCATTTTCACAAAAAAGAACTGGAGTCGCTCCAGAAGCAGATAGATTTCCTGCATTAGTTGAGCAACCACAATTTGGAGTATCTTGAATATCAAGTGATGGGCAATTACTCCCATCCGAAATAATAAATTGATACGGACTACCTGCCGAAATCGAATCACTTGTAAATACATTTCCAGTAATCGTACCACTCCCCAACCCTATCGAATAGTTGGAAGATATCCCCCCATTCAAAACAAAGGAAACCACATACATTGAATTGGAATTATTACAATTGACACTGAGATTCGAAAATGTAATTTGTGACTCAACTAAAATCGTTGTCGTTTGATCATTTACACAATCGGCATTTGAATCAAACGTCAATGTAATCGTCTGACCTCCCAAACCTGTTGGATTAAATTGATTTGTCATAACGCCTGTTCCTCTCCAAGTACCTGTTGGATACAATGGATCGGCCAATGCACTCAAATCATATAAAAGCGAAGATTCACACAAGATTTCTGTTCTTAAAGTTGGCGTCGCGCCATTCGTTACGACTATCGTTGTCGTCTGATCATTTACACAATCGGCATCTGAATCAAACGTCAATGTAATCGTCTGACCGCCCAAACCTGTTGGATTAAATTGATTGGTCATAACGCCTGTTCCACTCCAAGTACCCGTTGGATACAATGGATCGGCTAACAAACTCAAATCATATAAAGGAGCAGATTCACACAAGGTTTCTGTTCCTAAAGTTGGCGTTGCGCCATTCGTAACGACAATCGTTGTCGTCTGATCATTTACACAATCGGCATCTGAATCAAACGTCAATGTAATCGTCTGACCGCCCAAACCTGTTGGATTAAATTGATTGGTCGTAACTCCCGTTCCACTCCAAGTACCCGTTGGATACAATGGATCGGCTAACAAACTCAAATCATATAAAGGAGCAGATTCACACAAGGTTTCTGTTCCTAAAGTTGGCGTTGCGCCATTCGTAACGACTATCGTTGTCGTCTGATCATTCACACAATCGGCATCTGAATCAAACGTCAATGTAATCGTCTGACCTCCCAAACCTGTTGGATTAAATTGATTGGTCGTAACTCCCGTTCCACTCCAAGTACCTGTTGGATACAATGGATCGGCCAACGCACTCAAATCATATAATGGCGAAGATTCACACAAGGTTTCTGTTCCTAAAGTTGGCGTCGCGCCACTCGTAACTGCAATCGTTGTCGTCTGATCATTTACACAATTTGCATCTGAGTCAAAGGTCAAAGTAATCGTTTG
>CALHBQ010000263.1 GCA_937930815.1 uncultured Saprospiraceae bacterium
AATGAATCGGAGTCACCAGCTGAGGACATTGGAGAAGAAGTAGCTGAGGAGGATGACGAACACCAAATGTTTTTTGCGGTTTCTGGAGCAGATTTAGCTGTTTCATACAATGATACAGATGGTGATGGAAATCCACTTGGGTTGGCAACGACACTTATTACAAGCGCTGCAGGTAGTGGTACTTTGACGATTACGTTAAGACACGAGCCAAACAAAGATGGAGCAGGTGTTTCGGACGGAGACATCACCAATGCAGGTGGAGAAACTGATATAGAGGTAGCCTTTCCAGTAACAATCGAATAGTGAGAGTTTTTATCCTTTTCATATCAATATTTGTTGTGAATGGGCTATTTGCTCAGGATTGCAACCTGACCCTTATCGGGAAAATTCTCGATAAGGGCTCAGGTATTGCCTTGCCTTTCACGGTCGTTTATGTAGATGAAGTGGAGCGCGGTGCGGTTTCGGATGACAACGGTCTTTTCAAAATTGAAAACCTTTGTGCTGGCGAATACCATGTTGAAATCTCCCATGTTGGTTGTGAATCTGAAATGATATTTGTGAATCTCAAAAGAGATACGATCATTGATATAAAACTCCATCACCACACCGAGCTTTTAGATGAAGTAGTCGTGCATGGTAGCAAAGACGATAACTCCGCACAAGCAAGTGCGACTATTTCGCAAGCTGATATTGTTAAAGATGGAGACAAAAATTTGTCGGATATTCTTGAAAAAATAACAGGGGTCAGTGTGCTGAAAAATGGTTCTGGTATTTCGAAACCAGTCGTACATGGGCTTTTTGGAAATCGGGTAGCGATACTCAATAATGGCATCTCACAGGCAGGCCAACAATGGGGGAACGACCATGCGCCAGAGATAGATCCGTTCGCAGCAGACCACTTATCGGTGGTGAAAGGCGCAAGTGCATTGGCTTACGGTGGCAACTCATTGGGTAGTGTGATTTTGGTAGAAGCAGGTGATTTTGAGAATGATCCACATTTGCAAGGACAGGTCAATTATGGTTTTCAGACCAACGGCAGAGGGCATACTTTAAATGCAAAATTAGAACAAAACGCCAAGTGGTTGGCCTGGAGGATGACGGGTACATTTAAGAGAAAAGGAGATGCACACACGCCGAATTATTTTTTAACTAATACTGGAAATCAAGAAGCAAACTTTGCTTTACAACTCGAAAAAGAATTTTCTCAGCGCTGGCACAACAAATTTTATTATAGCATTTTTAATACAGAAATCGGTATTCTGCGCGGCTCGCATATTGGTAATACAACTGATTTGGAAAGTGCATTTACACAGGAGCAACCGTTTTTTACAAGGGATACTTTTTCTTATCAAATCAATGCGCCGAGTCAGCAAGTGCAACATCATTTGTTGAAATTTGAATCTAAATATTTCCTTTCGGATAAAAAGGTTTTGAATTTTAAATACGGTGGACAACTCAATAATCGTAAAGAATTTGATGTGCGTCGTGGCAACCGTTCTGATACACCGGCTTTGAATCTCAATCAATTTCAGCACTTTTTTGAGACGGTTTATAACCAAAATTTCAATAGTGATTTTTTGCTAAAAACGGGTTTGCAATTCAATTTGGTGGACAATGCAAATTTGCCAGGAACGGGGATTCTGCCTTTGATTCCTGATTACTTAAGTTACAATCCATCTGCTTTTTTGATTTTACAAAAGGAAAATAAAAAACGGTTTTGGGAAGTAGGAGGGCGTTTTGATTTGAAAGTTTACGATGTTGCAGCGATTTCAAATACCAGCCCAAGATTTATCGAAAACTTGGATCATCAATTTCACAACTTCGGTTTGTCGTCGGGTTTAAAATACAAATTTTCAAAATCATTTAAAATTGGAACCAACCTCGGTTACATGCTCCGTGCACCTGAGGTGAATGAATTATACAGCAACGGTTTGCATCAAGGCGTGAGTGGAATAGAAGAGGGCAACCGAAATTTAAACCCAGAAAAATCATTGAAGTTAGTTGCCACAGCCGATTGGTTTTACAAAAATAAATTGTTTGTGCAAGCCCTCGGATATGCTCAAAGTGTGAGTGATTTTATTTACCTCCAACCACAAGCGGAGTCCCGGCTGACGATTCGTGGAGCGTTCCCTGTTTTCGCTTATCAGCAAGCCGATGCAACGATTGCTGGTTTTGATTTTCAGTTAACCTACGAACCTACTCAACGATTGAAAATCGTCAACAAATACTCAATGGTTCGTGGTCAAAATCGAACGGATAATTTGCCTTTGATTTTCATGCCAGCTGATAATTTTACATCGGCATGGCAATACAATTTCAAATCAAGCGACCGTTTCAAAAATCCTTTTTTCGCCCTTTCGGGAAAAATGGTTGCTCGCCAAAATCGATTGGAAGAAGGGCAAGACTTTCTTGCTACTCCTGATGGTTATACTGTAATGAACTCTAAAGTTGGCGTGACGATTCCACTTAAACATTCCAGTCTTGACTTCGCGTTAGTGGTTGATAATCTGCTCAATACCCGATACCGAGACTACCTCAATCGCTTGCGTTATTTCTCAGATGAACAGGGAAGGAATTTTAGAATAAGAGTGAATTGGAAGTTTAAGGGGTGAGTTTTTTATGGTTGAATTGTTTTATGGTTAAATGGTTGCTGAAATTTTATTTAATCAGTTGATTTCCAACAGCTTAACAATCCAACTTAAGAATTCTTCAACAAATCGTAGAACCTATCAAAAACACGTTCAATGATTCTACGGTCTTCAGTAATGATTTTTGCAGTTCCATGCATTTCTTGACGGAAAGGTATTGTTTTATTGTAGGTGGTTTTCAAACTATCGTTCAAGTCGATTTCTAAAATATAATTTTCATCTTGAGGAACCAGCGAAATCGTTTTTACAGTTGATTTTAAAATTCCAAATTCTTGAAACGGAAAACCATCCAATTCGATATTTGCGGTTTGTCCTTGCTTTACTTTTCCCGAATTTTTAATTGGCAAAATAGCTTTGCCAATAATTTTTTCAGAACCTCTTTCAGGCACAACGGTAAAAACCTCTTCATTTGTATTTATAAATTGTTGCATATTCCATGTTTTTGAAAATGAAATTTTGCCTTCGATTGGCGCCGTTAGAATGTAAGTTTGTTCCCATTGCTTTATTTCGTTTTTCAATTTTTGAATGTCTTCGCTGATTGAAATTCGTTTTTGCGAATGACCTTCTGTTCGGTTTTCATTTAGTTCAATGATTTGAGTTTTTAGATTGGCGACAGTGATTTTATTGTTAATTATTTCATTTTGAAAGTTTTCGATTTGGCGTTGGTATTGTAAATACTGCGTTTTGGAAGTTTCTAAATCAGCAATCGAAACTGCTCCCGTTTCAAAAAGTTTTTCATTTCTATCAAGATTTGATTTCCTCAAAAGCACTTCTTTTTTTAAGGTCTCCAATTGGTTTTTAATATTGTTGTTTAACTCTGATAAATAATCAATCTTCTCTTCTGTAAATTTTATTTTTCCGAAAGTGCCAGTTTGCTTTAGGAAATTTTTATAGTCTTTTATCTTTTGTGATAAACGTGCAAAAGAATTTTGCAGCGTTCCCACAGCTAAATTTTCTTCAATTTTTAATTCAAGAAATTCTTGGTCTTTTTTTAAATCTGATAGGGTAGTGACAAACGACTTTAATGTTTCTACATCTTCCCAAACTGCGGGAGATTCAATTATCGCAACTGATTGTTGTAAGTTGACCTCTTCGTTATTTTGAACCAATAACTGTTTAATTTTTCCGCTTGTTTGTGCGAAAACACGTATCGCAGGTTTTTCAGTTGTGATGATTATTTTGGCAGAAATAGTATCTGGATATTTTACCAACCAAGAAATACCACCAAGCAGTAGGGCAACAAAAAATAAAGAAACTAAGCCCCACCGCAGTACCCAACTTGGGGGATTGCCCAATATTTGGTCAATATCATTATGGTTATTCAGTTGAATATCTTCGGGGTTATGAATTAATTTTTTTTCAGGCATAATCAATTAATTTCCGAGTTCTAATTGGTCTTTTACCAAATGATAGTAAATACCTTTTTCGTTTACCAACGCCCGATGAGTACCTACTTCTTTAATTGCTCCTTTTTCAAGTACGACTATTTGATCAGCATTTTTTACAGTACTTAATCGATGCGCAACGACAACGACCGTTTTTCCATCAAAAAAATTGGCTAAATTTTCAACGATAATTTTTTCATTTTTTGCGTCTAAGGCATTCGTCGCTTCATCAAAAAACAAAAACTGCGGGTCTTTGTAAACAGCTCTTGCTATTAGTAACCGTTGTTTTTGACCTTGACTAATGCCATTGCCACGAGCGCCAACTACGGTATTGTAACCAAGGGGCATCTGCTCAATAAATTCTTGAATATTAGCAGTCTTAACCGCTTTTAGTAATTTTTCTTTATCGACCGTTTCTTCACTTTCTGCGATGTTGTTGGCTATGGTATCCGAAAAAATATAGCCGTCTTGAATGACCGCTCCACATAATTTTCGCCACAACTTTGTTTCAATATTACTCAATTGGGTGCCTCCCATTTTGAGCGATCCTTTTTGTTGTTTATAAAACCCCAGTAATATTTTTACTAAAGTTGTTTTTCCACTTCCGCTCATCCCGACGATTGCGGTGACCTTGCCTCTGGGTATGGTTAGATTGATGTTTTTCAAAACATCCTCCTCCAATTCGTTGTATCTAAAACTAAGGTCTTCGATTAGGATGTTTCCTGTTTCTGGTAAAAAGTTTATGGCAGATTGGTTCGTGTTTTCATTTTCTGTATTGTGTATTTCGCCCAATCGTTCCAAACTGATTTTGGCATCTTGTGCCGAGCGGATAAAACCAATCAACTCTTGCAATGGAGCGTTCAGTTGTCCAACGATATATTGGATGGCGAGCATCATACCTAAAGTCATCGAACCTTCGATAACCGCCGTAGCTGCGACAAACGAAATAAAAATATCTTTCAATTGATTAATCGAAGTCGCTCCTGCATCTTGATATTGAGAGATAGCAAGCGAGCGGATGTTTGCTTTAAATAACTTTGCTTGAATGTTGGTCCAATGTCTTCGGCGCTTGAATTCGGAGTTTTGTAATTTGATCTCCTGCATTCCCTGAATCAATTCAATGATAGTACTTTGATTTTCAGAAAGTTCTCGAAAACGTTCATAATCGACATCCCGCCTTTTTTTAAGAAAAAGAAAAATCCATAAAATATATAGAATGCTTGAACCCAAAAAGATTAGAAAAATCAACCGATTGTAAATGAGTAAAACGATTCCAAAAACAAAGAAATTGATTATTGAAAAAAGGATATTTAAAGTTGAGCTGGTTAAAAAAGTTTCAATACGAGCATGATCTCCAATACGCTGCATGAGATCGCCAATCATTTTGGTATCAAAAAAGGCGATGGGCAGTTTCATTAACTTTATCAGAAAGTCCGACAGTAAGGACACATTCATACGGGTACTGATATGCAGTAGAATCCAACTTTGAATATATTTGACAGACATTTGTCCAACGAAAACCATCAACTGTGCAGCTAAAATCAACCAAATGAACCCAATGTTTTGATTGACAATACCAATATCTACAATTGATTGGGTTAGGAATGGAAAAATTAATTGAAGGATACTACCCAGCAATAGTCCGAAGAATAATTGCACCAACAATTTTCGATAGGGAACGAGGTATTTGAGCAAGTACAAAAGACCAGTTTTACTTTTTTCGTCTTCATCGTGTTCCTGAAAAGCAGGGGTAGTTTCCAGTAACAAAGCGATGCCCATATCATGATCGCTCAGCCAAGATGATTTGAAAGTTTGATGGTCAATTTTATGTTTACCGGTAGCTGGGTCTGCTATCCAAACATGATGCTTAGATACTTTGTGAACTACAACAAAATGATTTTGATTCCAATGTACAATGCATGGCAGCGGGGCTTCTAAGAAATTTGGAGTATTCTCCCCATCTGGGCTACTAAAAGGAACTTTAACAGACACCGTTCTCATCCCAATATTCATCGCCGCTTCTTCGATACCTTTCAAGGAAACGCCTTCTCTTGATAGGTAAGAATTTTCTCGCAAGTGCTGTAAAGAATAAGTTTTACCGTAAAATTCTGCTACCATTTTAAGGCAAGCTGGACCACAGTCCATTTGATCTAATTGCCGGTAAAATGGAAATCGTTTTAGCATTGATTAGACTTTTTCAAATCTGATAATTTTT
>CALHBQ010000264.1 GCA_937930815.1 uncultured Saprospiraceae bacterium
CCTCGATCAATGGTGTTTAATCCACCGATGGTTACTTTATTTCCTACAATGACATTTCCAGTTTGTGGAATTCTATGATGGTTAAAATATTGATCTTGAGCATATCCAAATCCTTCTCCTCCGATGACACTATTCGATAAAATGAGGCAATCATTTCCAACTTTACAACCCCATCCGATAATCGTTCCTGGGTGAATGCTTACATTATCACCAATGGTTGCGCCATGTTCTATCACGACATTTGCCATAAAGTAACAACCTGGCCCAATCGTCACATTTTTTTCAATCACTACATTAGGGCCAATTTTCGTTCCTTCGGGGATAGTGACACTTTGATGAATTACTGCGGAGGGATGAATGGCTTCCCAACCTGCTTGAGTATAATCATGGTCACCATATTTTTGCTTGATTCGAGCATGAGATACGCCAATATTGTTGCTACAAATAACAACGCTACCATTCAAAGAAACTGTTTTAGAACCAATTAATTTATTTGGAATAAAAATTAGAGATGCCCCATTTTTTAAAGCTTGATCAAAGGCTTTTTGAGTAGGTGCAAAGACCATATCTCCTTTTGTACCTGACTCATAAGGTGCAATATTTTGAATGGGGTTCTTACACTTGCCATGGATTTCTGTTAATCCGTATGATTCACCACATTCTTCAAATATTTCTGCTGCTGTCTTTTTCATATCAGTAATTCTTTCCTTTTTAAGAAAAAACGAAGGTTATAATATTTTGCAAAGGTAGGAGAAATGATTTTAGTAGATGCTAAGTAATCGGACACATTATAGTGGCTAAGATCTTACTTAATAAATAAAATGAAGGATTTTATATATCTTTGTGCGGCAGTAATATCAAAATGATGTTACGCCACTTAATTTTTATTTTTTTTATAATGGCTACAGGTACCGTAAAATTTTTCAACGAAGGCAAAGGCTTCGGATTCATTACACCAGACGAAGGTGGAAAGGACGTTTTCGTTCACATTAATGGATTAAATGGTCTTCGCATTGGCGAAGGAGACAAAGTTTCTTTCGACGTAGAAGAAGGACAAAAAGGATTGAATGCAGTAAATGTCGAAATGGCATAAGCATTCCATATCTAAAAATCATATAGGCCTGTCACTAAATTGACGGGCCTTTTTTTATGCACAGGTGTATTAGCCAAGTGTTACCTGTTCCTCCAAAGGGAGACATGTAAGGCCAGTCAGAGGATTTGTATAGAATCAAATTTATTTAGAAAAATCACCTCTATTGCTAACTCTACTCCTCTATTCCCGTCTAATAACAAAGCAGAGGAATAACTCGAAGAATGGAATAAATTATGCCTATCAAACGTTACTCCTAAGTTTTTCAAATAAAACCAACCGCCTACTACCCCAAAACGAACGCACATAAAATTTTCAATACATGACACGTATACACTGTTTTCTCATTTGCTTATTTACTTTTCTAATCTCTACGACTACTTTTTCTCAGAACTTTGATGAGACTTGGGCTGAATTTTTGGAGAACAACAAAATCTCCAATATGAGTCGTTTGCCTCGACCTGATGCTGTTACAGATCAGGTAAATTATGCAAAATACGCATTGATGAATACCAACAACAAATTTTGCCAAAGTAAGATTGTTGATGCCGAAACCTATATGGAGGAACTCAAAACGCTCGACTCTGATGTTCGCGAATCGATTCCAGGTTTTACGCCTAAAATGGATGATTTAGAGAAAAAAATCGAAGCCTATCATACAATTGATCAGATTTGGAATCGCTTCTTGAAAAACAGAGATGTTACTGTTCATGAGTTGGAAGAGGCATACCCACCAAGTTCTATTTGTGAGAAAAGAACCTTGGTAAAATACTCTTACATGACGGCTCATTATTACCTATGTGAAGGTGATTTGGAGCGTTCAATCAATACCTTTGAGAACCGTACATTGAAGATTGCAGAGAAAACCACTTTACGTGTAAAAGATGTGAAAGGCATGTCAGCAGAGGTTAAAAACATGAAAACGCTCTACCGAAACATGTCAAAATTGGACGATGCGTGGGAAGAATATTTGGATACTGGCGTTTCTCTTGGTTTCAAACCAAAATTGCCACTATTTGATTGCTACCCTGTTCCAAATATAAAAGCATATATTTTACGTGGTGCGGTAGATATTTGTCGAATTGCCCCAGAGATGCTCGAAAAGATTGAAAAAATTCAAGACAAAACTGATGTTACGCTGGATAGAGAAATTCGCGAAAAGATTAGAGAATTGAGAGAAGATGTTGAAGAAAACGAAGAAACTGCCGCTCCATTAAATAAGGCGTGGAACGCTTTCGTAAAATCAGGCAAAGTGCCAAGTGTCGATTATGGTTACGAATATTGTAATACAGAATCATTGATTAGAGCCTACATCATGGATGGGTACGCTTACCCGTGTAACTTCGGAGATGAGATGCTTACAAAAATTGATTCTTTGCGAAAAGCAGACCGTCCTCGATTGAAAAAAAGCACCGCTAAAAAAATCAATGAACTGATGGACTTGATTGAGGAGTACGAAGAAAACAGTGCTGACATTGATCAGATTTGGGAAAAATTCGTTGCGAATGGTGATAAATTGGTCAGTGATTATATTTCTACAGAGAATTATTGTGATAATATTCATCAAGTAAAAGATTGGACCATGAGAGGGCTGACCGCCGATTGTGAAGAGGCTATCCCCTATTTGAAGAAGATTGATAATTTTAAAGAAACATTCGATTTCGATTTTTATAAAGAATTGGATTGTCGAGTTCAAGCCTTAAGAATCAAGGTTTGGGAATGTAGGCATGCTGCATTAGAAGATTTAGCAAAGACCGAATTTCCAGATGCATATGAAGAAAGATTGACAGAATTGATGGAACAATATGATATGATTGAGCGACCAAGACTTCCGGATGGTTGTGAATAAAGTTCAAGGTTGAAAGTTGAAGGTTTGAAGTTCTAAAGTGTTTCGTTCGTTCATATTTAAAGTCTCAATTTTAAAAAGAAAAAATGTGGCAGATTTTTAAAATCTGTCACATTTTTTTTATCCGTTTCCATCAACAACTTAGGGGTGATAAAGTTAGAAAATTCTAATTGCGTTTCATTCGTTCAACTTTCAACATAAAACTTTCAACTACAACAAAAAAAAGCACGGCCGAAATAACTCGACCGTGCAATTTACCCGAATTTAAAATCCGGCTTCAACGTTACTTTTTTACAACTTTTGTGGTATAAATACCATTCGTTGTAGTAACTCTCAAAAAGTAAATCCCTGGGATTACGGCAGATGTTTCCATCATACCATTTACATTCGAAAATTCATTTTTAGAAATAGATTTGCCTTCAATTGAAAACAATTCAGCAGTCCATTTTCCAAGTTGAAAATTTTTCATTTCAATATTAAAATGATCCGATGCCGGATTTGGGTAAACCTTTGCAATTGATTGTAAATCAGCTACTTCTGAAGTTCCTGAGGTACAATCTGCAGTGTCGTCGTGGGTTACAGTCATTTCAAATTCAGCAATACAACCAGAGTCAGCATCTGTGATAACCAAAGTGTAAAGACCAGATGTACGAGCACAACGTTCTGGGCCAATTTCACCTTCCAAAATGTTACCATCCAAATACCATTGTAAGCCATAATTGGCTGGTAAAACCACCGTTGACAATAATGATAAAAGGTTAGCATTATTGTCAAATTCTGGGGTAGCTGGATAAACAATTTCTAAAACCGTTGCCGTATCAGAAAATGTGATACATGCGTTGTTTGGGTCTTGATGGGCTACCCAATAATCACCTGCAAATTCACCAGGAACATTTGGTTCGATTGAAATAGAATCACCCTCAAAGTACCAAATGATATTATCCGAAACAGAGGAAGTTAACTCAAATGGTAAAAAACAATTGAGCTGTAAATCATCAGGAGAAATAATTGGTTCTGTTGGATAAATTGGAGCTCCAATAACTAAACTATCTGATATAATGGTGCAAAGTGTATTTGGATCAGTGTGATGCGCCAAATAGATTCCTGCTTCATTGATACTCAAAATTGAATCTGTTGAAATAGGATTTCCATTGAAAAACCATTCAATGTTTTGTCCAACTGAAGAAGTCAATTGAATATCGCCCTCACATTTTATATTAGGTAATTCAGCGGTAAGAATGGGTCGAGTTGGAAAAGAAAGTGGCGCAATCAAGGCCGTATCAGAAACTGACCTGCATTGAGAAATTGGATCTGTAAATTGAACCCAATACTGCCCTGCCCTATTTGCTAATAAAACCGAATCGGTTGAAATGACATTTCCATCATGAAACCATTCTAAATTTTGGCTTAAAGAGGAAGTAAATTCAATTTCTCCGACACATTTCACCTGACTTGATTCTGGAGAAATGGACGGAACCGGAGGTGCTGCATAAACGAATACCGTATCAGTTTCTACGATTTCTGTAATTGGTTTAAAAAAGGTCAAAAGGACATCCATATTATTGACCGTATCTTTCAAGAGAACGGTATTATTTGGATTAAAAATTACCTCTCCACATAAGTCATCTGCCCCAGCCAAAATATCATCATCGTCAAAAACTTTCAAGCGATAATCTCTCACTTCCAAGGTGATATTGACATTAAAATCAGCTGGAAAATCTGTATTTTCTAAATTGGATGATTTGTAAATCTCCGTTCCATTCAGTTCTTCAATGACAAAATACAAATCAGGATTACCAGTCAAAATAGGAGGAATACGAGTATCCTTGCACTCCGCAGATATTACCGATAATCGACTCATCTGAGAAGGAAAAGTGTCAACAACCGCTCTTAAAGTCACTGGATAAACTCCAGGCCATAAATAATTTATTGAGCCTGGATTTTCATCTATTGAACTTTCTCCATTCCCAAAATTCCAGAAGTAAGTAAAACCAGACGCGCCATTACTTACGATATTATTGACAAAAGTGGCCTCGGTTGTTCCGCAACCAGTGCTGCTAAAAATTTCAAACACTTTATTGGGATCAGGTTCGGGATAGATGATTATTTCAAAGGCAAAAGAAGTCGGATTACCTATTCCAAATACAGTTGCTTCCAAATCTACATTAACAAAATATTGACCTGAAGCCAACGGTGTTCCACATATTTTGGCACAACCATCTGTTTGAACTGCTGGGTCAAATTCATCTTGATTGACTTCCCAACTAAGTCCTGGAGGTAGGTTCGAAAGTCCAACAATTTTGAACTTAGAAATAGAAATGCCAGGAATGGTCATAGAATCTATTGCATAAACTGGAGTCGTTGTTTTTGGTAGTCGAAAACTTAAATCTTTATCGAAATAAATATTTTCAAATCCAGCTTCGATTTCGCTTAAAAACAATGTATCATCGGGCATTTGACCCAAATCTATTTGGCAACCGGGGCATCCCGATTGAGCGTTTCCAAGACTCGAAAAAAGAAAAAAAGCGAGTGTAAATATTATTGTATATTTCATAATACTCGATTTTAAACCATTGACAATCAATGATTTAGGTTTTAAAATAAAACAGACTTGGTGGAGAAGAATTAACTTAGGAATCAATCCTAATTTTAGAAATTTTTATAAATCAACTTTCAATTTAGAATTGAAATCGATTGTTAAATTGTTAAAATTGTTTGATTGCTATGGTCGCTTTTGTAAACAATTCTAACAATCAAACAATCCTAACACGCGTCCCGAAACCTCGGGAATTATCTTTTATTTACTTACAACCATTTTCTCAGAAACAAATCCAAGATGATTTTTGATGGCGTAGAAATAGATGCCACTTTGAAGGTTTGTTCCATCAAAAGGAATATTATTTTTTCCTTCTAAAAGTTGGACTTTTTCTGAATGTAGCACCTTTCCAACCATGTCAAAAACTTCAAAATTCACCTCACCTGAAAAAGTAGAGGTCAATTCAATAGTCGTCGTCCCATGAAAAGGATTTGGAACATTTCTTAATTTAATAAGATCACTCAAAGGCTCTGTATCAGATACAGTCGAACAATTCGTAAAATCAGCTGGTCTTACCGTTAAAGTGTAATTACCGGGAGTAGCAGGAGTTGGCAATGACACTACGGTACCATTGGTACCATTTAAGAAGACTTCCACACTGATAGTTAAGTTATGCTCCCCTATAAAGGTCGCATCCATAACGGTTCCTTTGATGGCAATACATCCTAATGTATTTTTTCTAAAAACACAATCACCAGGATTACATTCGTAGCTAAAACCATCAGGTAAATTGCCAATTGCACCAGTTGTTGCTAACCGAATAGAGTCAAGAGGTAAACTTAATCCACTGAAATTGAACGTATCTCCAACTGCAGCCTGAAAAGCAAAAAAGTAAGGAATACCGATACAGGCAGTGTCTGGAATTCCACCCTGCATCGTAGCAGGGTCGTAAGGCAATGGCTGAACAGGAAATGCTGCATCTATCAAGGTAGAATCAGGTTGACAAACTTGTGCAGACATTGTTGAAGCGGAAATGGCAATTACTGCCAAAAGGGTAAAAAATTTGCTCATAATTTAAAATCAGAGTTAATGATGGAATGATTCAAAATCGAATAGCTTAGATAAAAGCTACTTATTTTAAGTCAAACCTTTATGATTAAATATAAATTTTCTTTTTGCGAATTAACTCAAATTGGAGGAGGTTGAAAAGCAAAATCTCTTTGGAAAGCGGGTATGAAGTGTTTACTCTTCAAAGATAATATGAATTTACTTTAATTTTTAATATTCCAATCTTTTAAGAAATAATTAGTATCCCAATTTACAATAAGGACGTCTTAAGGAGCGTCTTCCCTAAGTTCAAGAATCATATATTTTATTTAAATTTTTAAAATCAGCTCAAAAGGAATGATTTTGGAAACCATACAAATTTGTAATCAAACTTTTTAACCAATAAATTAAGATGAAACAATTAATCCTTACTATCTGCCTATCCTTTGGAATTATCGCATTTGGATTTGCTCAAAAATACCAAAGTGAAACAGCCGAAATAACACTTGAATCAACTACTCCTCGAGACACTATTCTCGCAATCAATAATTCAGGAAGCTTTTGGATTGACCTATCTACCAATAAATTGGAGATGACTGCTCAAGTAAAAGATTTTGTTGTAGAAAATAAAGCGATTGACCGCTTTCGCGGGAAAGACTTTATGGAAGCTGACAAATTCCCAACCGCAACTTTTAAAGGAAACATGGCGAATGGAAGTATGTTTGATGTAAATAAAACAGGCTCTTACATGGTCGAAATTGTAGGAATTTTTACAATTCATGGTGTTACAAAGAGAGTACAAATGCCTGCGGTTATTACGGTTAGAAATGGAAAAATTGAGCTTAATATGAAGTTTAATGTTCAACTGGAAGATTTGAAACTAAGATTACCAGGTGATTTGATTAATAAATTATCAGATAGATTCAGAGCGGGGATAAAAGTAAATCTCAAACCAGCGAGATAAAATATTCAGAATGGAACTTCGCCCTCGGGCAAAGTAAGTAACGCTCAAAAAAATAATTTCCCGATTTTAAAAAATTAGTGAAGGAAAAGTGATTGATAATGAGGTTTTTCGAGCTAATTTTTTGAATTGAAGAGGGAAGTTATTTTTTGAGTAATACTAACAGATCTATTAAAATAAAAAATCGAAAGGCTGCTCTTTTATCAAGAGCAGCCTTTCCGAATTTTTGAGAACACACTAAAATTCTTTCAGAGAAAATCGCATTATGCCAATTTAGCCATATCTCTTACTAATATTTTTCCTCGGTTGAAATAAATCAAATCCGATTTTCTAAGTTCATTTAAAACCAAAGTAACCGTTTGTCTGGAAGTGCAAGTAATATTTGCAATGTCTTGATGAGTCAATGAATGTTTCAATAACATTTCGTACCCAATACGGCGACCTCTTTTATTTACAGCATCTTTGATGAAATCAATGATTCTGGTTCTTGCATCCTTGAAAATTAAAGATTCTAACTTACGTTCTGCGCTGCGCAGTCTTGAACCAAAGATTTCCATAATTCTGTCAGTAATAGTCAAGTTAGTATGCATCAAACGTTTGAAGTCAGAAACTTTCAATACGTAAATGTGTACTTCTTCTTTTAATGCTTGAGCAAAGTCTTTTCTTTTTACTTCGCCTATCAATCCCAACTCCCCAAACATAGCTTCTGGGTGAATCAAAGATTTAATTACTTCTTTTCCATCATCTGAATGTGTTGAAATTTTAACGGTTCCTTTCGCTAAAAAATAAATTTCGTTGGATGGATCTCCTGGGTGATAGATGTGACTGTACTTAGATTTTACTCTAAGTTCGACCATGTTTTCTAATTTTTCTCGTTCTTCATTTGAAATTCCTTGGAATAGCGGGAATTGCGCTAAGAAATTCTCTTTTGATAGTACGGCTGCAGTCATGGCTTTGATTTTTTAATGTGTTAAAATAAAATTTCGATTTTTTATAAAATCGAAGAATTTACGTTGGTTGTTAGTTAGACACAGGTTTGAATCGTCCCCCCCTATGGAATAATATCTTTTTTAAAAATATTTTTCACATATATGAAATCACAATAAACCCTAAGTGCCAAATAAGATTTTGACAATTAAAATATCATTAATACCGTCCCTATAATAATGAAGAAGAATTACCTGCTTTTGGAAGGAGAAGGTTCCGAGTCGGTTGATGGTCCAACCAAATCAAGGAAGCTGACTGCTTCTTGTAGGTTTTTAAAGATAGTAAGCATTTTTTCAGATTCTATTCCCTGAGCAATTGGCTGATAGCCAGTCATCAAGAGGTGTGAATTTGAAAAGTTTTCTCGTAAGGTCCTAATATAAGAAGGAAGGCCCGAATTGGCCATAGATTCGGTGACAATTGTAAGCAAGAAATCTGGTTTTGCAAATCTATTCGCATCTGTCAAATCAGCTATTGATAATTCACCTCCTAAATAAATAGAATGGAATCCTTTAGACTTTATCAAAAAATGCAAATAAAGCAAAGTGAGGTCTTGTCTTTCACCGCGGGGCAAAAATAGCAAAAACTTTTTGCCTATTTTGGGTAAAGTTGAAGATTCCTTGTCTATTGCTGTTAAAATTTTCTGTTTAACTAAATTAGACATGAAAACTTCTTGAGCAGGCGTAATGGAACCAGTTAACCACAACAAGTTCAATTTTTCAATTAATGGAAACAAAACATTGAGCATCGTATCTCCAAAACCATTTTGGTCAATATGAACTTGAATAATCTTATTGAACTTGTATTCGTCCATTTCTACAACCGAAAGCGAAAGCGCATCTAACTGAACTGCCAATTCAGAATTCATGGTCGTATAGGTCGCTACATTCTCTTGAACTTCAGCGGCCGTCATTCCGACAATCTTAGATATTTTTATTCCGTTTCGGTTGAGTAAAGCGATATTCATTACCTTCCGTAAATCTTCGTCGCTGTAGTAACGGATATTGGTAGCAGTTCGATTAGGCTTTATCACTCCATATCGTTGTTCCCAAACCCTCAAGGTGTGCGCCTTGATGCCTGTTAACTTTTCTATATCCTTGATGGTATAAACTGCCAATTGATAATGAACTAAAGGTTAAAAAAAGTGAAACAGGAGTTTTAGGTTTAAGTTCAAATAAAACCATTCTGAATCAGAATAATTGATTCAGAATGGTTTAAATTAAAAGAAATTTATTTTCTTCCTCCTTTCAATTTGTCTTGCCAAGTTTTCAATTTGGCCCATTTACCTTCTGCTGCCATTTTTGCTTGTGCTGGCCAGGTTTCTGGATTATGCATTTTGTATCTGCTACCTGCTTTTGTCAAAATTCCTTTTAGTCTTGTTTGAGAAGCAGATGCCAATCCTTTAAAAGATTTAATCCTGGATGCCTTTAAAAGGCCTTCAATTTTTGGACCTATTCCTTCTATTTTGGTAAAGTTGTCAGGGACAATAACTTTAGCCGTTCTTTTTATTGGTGCTTTTCTCGCTGGAGCTCTTTTTACAGGAGCTTTTTTAGCAACTGTTGTTTTTTTAGGTGCAGCTTTTCTTACGGTTGTTGATTTCTTTACAACAGCTTTTTTCGCAGGTGCCTTTTTCGCAACTGGTGCTTTCGTCTTTGCTACAGCCTTACTTATTGTTTTTTTGGTCTTTGGAGCAGCTTTTTTAACTGCTGCCTTTGGCTTTGGAGCATCCTTTTTTGTGGGAGTAGTTGTTTTTTTCGTTTTAACAACTTTTGAAACAGGCGCTTTTTTAGCAACTGTTTTCACAAAAAGGTTTGATGACTTTACCGTTTTCGCTTTTTTAGGCTTTGAAGCACTCTTCTTTGCTTTTGGTTTTGAAGCCTTCTTCGATTTCCCTGTACACTCATCACATTTGGCCTTTAACTTCTTTAATTTCTTCTTTGCTTTTTTCAAAGCAGCTTTTGCTTCTTTAACCGATTTTTTTTGAGACTTTACCTTATTCTTTAATTTCTCACAGGAGTCTTTCTTTTTCATTTTTGAAAATTTTAATAATTAATAGTGCGAACTTTTTTCGATAAAAATTAAAATAGATTTACCGAAATTCATTTTAATAGAACACAATGATGTGAAATGTAATTCAAAAAAACAAAGGCTACCTAAAAAATAAGGTAGCCTTTGTTTCAAAAAATAAAATTAATTTTAAATTTTCACTTTCATTTTTTTGATTACATCCTTGCTATCTGTGTATAAAACTAAGATGTAATCACCCTTTGGGACATTTTTAAAATCAAGTCCTTTGCGTTGCGGCCCTGGTTTCTGAATTGGGATATTCCAATCTTTCACCATCGTAGTTTTTCCTTTAAAAAGTCTTGCAGTAACCTTACCTGTTCTGGCTGAGATGAACCTAATCATCGCTTTTTTAGTAGTTGGATCAACTTTTACAATTGAATCACCGCTTGCTGCCTTTACAGGAGGTTTTCTTTTTCCTGTATTCGTCCCTGTTCGCTTTTTACCACTTGGCGTTTTGGAAGGCATTTCTTTCATCCTCGATTTTCCATTCTCCATCTTTTGATTTAATCGATATCGAACTCCTGTATCTGGATTCTTTCTCGCAAATCCTCTATCGACAAATCGGTAATCATTGCTCTTACCACCTTTGCTATTTAAAGTCTTAATCGCTGAATAGTTCCCGTTATTTACAGAGCGTTGTAGCTCATATTGAACATCAAAGGTTTCATTTATAGTATTCCAATCGACTACCACATCATCTCCTCTTCTTTCAATTTTAAAATCAATAATTTCAAAGCCAACTTCTGGCTTGCCTCTTGTGACTATATTATCGTCCAAATTATTTCCTCTATCAATAGAATTAGAGCCATTGTTCTTTTTAATGACAATAACATCCCCCGTTGGCGGATTCCACAAATTCAATCCTCTTGGCACAGAGAAAATATTCTTAGCTGAGAGTTCCTCAACTCTATCTGCCCCATCAGTTTTCACAAAACGAAGTTCAATTTTATTTCTATCAACAAAAATCCAATGAAAACTATTGAATGATCCACTTGCACGGGTCCAACTTTTTTTATCATCATTTCTTCTAAGTGGTGCGCCCCAACATCCTTCTCCGACATAGACCGTACCTGCCTCATCATCTCTTATAAATCCCTCTTCACTGCCAGCTCCATTATCAGGTCGAATAGGATAAGTAGCTTTCACAGTATGTGCATCAGATTCAACGACGAAGTTTACGCCATATTCAAAAAATAACTTAGACCAATTTCCCCATTGATCATTATTCTCAGATTTTTTAGAACAATGTGGACGAGTTGAAAGATGGTAATGCGCTGTTTTCCATGTAACATGGGGGTTCTGTGCTAAATCACGTTGAAGCCACTGTCTTTGGTCTCCGCCACTTGCCATCATTGAATTCAAAGTATAAATTCTTAATAAATCGCCTCCTAAGTTCATTGCATAACGGATGTTTTTATTTTTAATATCAAACATCTGCATGAGTGTCTTATTACTATACTCGTGATTACCACGAGCAACAATCAAAGGATATAATCTACCATCCGTTGAAATCGTATGTTGCCAATCATCAAACCAATCTTGCCATTGTTTGTCAACATCATTTTCAGTAAAATCACCTCCAAACATGATGCAGTGAGGGCGTAACTTAGAAACCATTTTATTGGCATCAACTCGTGCTGTTCTATGATTACGAGAATCACTTCCTGCGATAATTGATAATCTTTCGCTGCTGTTTGAAGGAGCTGTTTTGAAAGACAAAACCCTACTTGAACCTTCACTATCTGCAATCACAAAATAGTAAAGCGTATTCGCTCGTAAGCCTCCAAGATGAACAAAATGATTGCTCATTCCTTTAGCTTGAATAACGTTATCAGGATTTTTAGAGAAAGCGTATTTGGTAGGGAACTCTCCATGGTTGACAACATCAAAAAACAACTTAGCACCATTGCCTTTTAATTGATCCCATCCGATTCCCATCGTAGTAGATGGGTCATCTTGCCACATCAGTCTGTATCTGCCAGTTTTAGCATCAAGATCAACGTAGAAAAGTAGAATTGCCGCAATGGCAACTAATAATTTAATTTTGTAAATTCTCATGTTTAAGCCCTGTTGAGTCCAAAAAATGAAGATGACGTAAATTTACATTCTATATTTTAAAACATTTTAATATTAGGGAAAAATGTGAAAAGGTGTTTTCTAAATAAAGAACCTATATAAAGGTGTCTGGTAAAGAAATATTGTACCTTTGGCGCTTTATTTTTAAAAAATATAGGAGGGAAAATAATAAGAATTAATCGCTCAGTTAAAAAGCAAAAAATATTATCATGAAAAAAGACCAACAATTATTCCAACTTATAGATCAAGAACTTCAAAGACAACGTCATGGAATCGAATTGATCGCTTCTGAAAATTTTACAAGCGCCGATGTAATTGCTGCAATGGGTACTTGTTTGACGAATAAATACGCCGAAGGTTATCCTGGCAAGCGATATTATGGCGGTTGTGAGATAGTAGATCAAGTTGAACAATTGGCGATTGACAGATTAAAAGAACTTTTTGGTGCTGAATATGCCAACGTGCAACCGCACTCAGGAGCACAGGCAAATGCAGCTGTATTTTTAGCCTTACTAAATCCGGGAGAAACTACTTTAGGTTTTGACCTTTCTCATGGCGGTCATTTGAGTCATGGTTCTCCAGTCAATTTTTCTGGTAAAGTTTATAATGCTACTTTCTACGGAGTTGAAGAAGAAACTGGTAGAATTGATATGGATAAAGTAGCTGCAAAGGCAAAAGCTGTCAATCCAAAATTGATCATCTGTGGTGCAAGTGCTTATTCCAGAGAATGGGATTATAAAAGATTTAGAGAAATCGCTGATTCAGTTGGCGCATTTTTGTTAGCAGATATTGCTCACCCAGCAGGTTTGATTGCATCAGGTCATTTAGACAGTCCAATGGAATATTGCCACATCGTTACTTCTACGACTCATAAAACTTTGAGAGGGCCTCGTGGTGGTTTAATTATGATGGGTAAAAACTACGAGAACCCTTGGGGAAGAACAACCAAAAAAGGAACTGTTTTAAAAATGTCTTCTATTTTGAATAGTGCTGTATTCCCTGGAATGCAAGGTGGACCATTGGAGCATGTCATCGCAGCCAAAGCAGTTGCATTCGGCGAAGCATTACAACCAGAATTTAAAACTTATGGAACGCAGGTCATCAAGAATGCACAAGCGATGGCTCAAGAATTTGTCAAATTAGGTTATAAAATTATTTCAGGAGGAACTGATAATCACTTGATGCTCATAGATTTACGCTCAAAAGGTGTCACTGGAAAAGAGGTAGAAAATGCGTTGGTTCGAGCTGACTTGACGGTAAACAAAAACATGGTTCCGTTTGATACGCAATCTCCATTTGTAACTTCAGGAATGAGAATTGGAACGGCAGCGATCACTACGAGAGGTTTCAACGAAGCTGATTGTGTCCGAACAGTTGGGTTGATTGATAATATTATCACCAATATAAGTGACGAAGAAGTAATTGTAGAGACTAAAAAGGAGATAAATAAATGGATGGCAGATTTTCCACTTTATGAAGAAGGGATAACTGCCTAACTACACAAACATTTGCTTTACTATGGGAGAAATTAAATACAATGCTAAAGAATTTTTGGCCATGCTTCTGATTTATGGAGCATATGCAGATATGGACTTTTCTGCTGCCGAAAAAGAAAATATTAAGAACTTAGTCGGAGACCATATTTACACAAAGATGGTCTCCGAATATGATTCCATGTCTGCCGATGAGCTATTTACAGCCATTCAAGACTACAAAGGAATTTACTTTCCTACCTACGCGCGTAAGCAAGAGCTAATGCATAGAATGAAAGAATTATTTAAATCCGACGGTGATTTTTCTGAAATGGAGGAAGGGTTGTTGAAGGTTTTGGATAAGTTGATGTAGGTTGGAAATAAGTAAATAGGACGTAATTGTTCGAAAATTTTACCATCCCTTAGAGATTAACGTCTATTTTATCATTTCAAATTTATTCATTTTATCATTTTTCAATTATCACCCAAACCAAAAAGAAGTTTTCTAATCGATCGTAGTGAATGGTGAAAGTCTCATCGAATTCACCCTTCACTACCCTTCCAGTAGTTTGACCTTTTTCTTTATTGTACTGAAATGGCGTTACGAAAATATGGTCTTTGAAATCTAATTCTTTGCGACCATAAGCTTTGTAGAGTGCTTCTTTTGCGCCCCAAAAGATGTGGAGTTGTTCCAGTCGCTTTTCTTCGTGTAGACAAGCAAATTCGACATCACGCATGAATTTATGAGCAATTCTATCTATTCGTGAGACGAATTTTTGAATATCAATTCCGACCAATTTAGGTGAGGCGATAGCTGCGGCCTTTCCGTCTGTGTGGCTGATTGAAATATGCCATTTTGCACCTTCGAGACGCGGTTTTCCAAATTCATCTTTTAAAATGGCGCCACGTTTTTTTCGACCTGACATATAGTGCAGGAGGTATCGAACTCCCAACCACTCTACCCTTCTACGACCCTTCATTTTAGAAAAACGCTCTAATTCATCTTCGCGCAAATCCAATTTCGACAAAAAGAATTCTTCTGATTCCTTAATGGTCCAGATGCCGATTTCTCCTTCTGGAGCGATTTTATTATATAATTTTAATGGCAATATGAATTTTTCTAATTATGATTCTATATTCGCGCTTCAAAAATAGAAACACATGATTCTTTCCGATATAGAAATAAAAAAATCAATTAAAAATAAAAAGATTGTCATTAAGCCATATCGTAAAGATTGCTTAGGAACAAATTCTTATGATGTTCATCTTGGAAAGTGGTTGGCCACTTACAATGACATGATCATCGACGCAAAGAAACACAATAAAGTAACGCATTTCGAAATTCCGAAAGATGGATTTGTGCTTTACCCAGGGACGCTTTATTTGGGCGTAACGGAAGAATACACTGAAACACACAACTCCGTCCCGTTTTTAGAAGGAAAATCGAGTGTCGGTCGTTTAGGTATTGACATTCATGCAACGGCTGGAAAAGGTGACGTTGGCTTTTGCAATCATTGGACTTTAGAAATTTCTGTAACTCATAAAGTCAGAGTTTACGCAGGCATGCCTATTGGTCAATTGATTTATTTCGCAGTTGAAGGGGACATCAAAAACTATTACAACAAGAAGAAAAACGCAAAGTACAATAAGAAAACGGATAAACCTGTGGAAAGTATGATGTGGAAAAATAAGTTTTAGCTCCAGCACTAATTGGGGGGATTTTCAAAATCCGTCCAATTTTGATTGTATGGAATACTGACCTTTGAAAATGAAATTCTGTTTTCCACTCAAAGAAAAATACGATGGATTTTTAAAATCCACCGTATTAGGTGATTATATCTTGGTTTGAATCCAACCCAAAATTTCATTGAAAACTTCCTCTTTATCCAAGTCATTATGGATTTCATGTTTTGAGTCTTCCCACATTTTAAAAGTAATATCTCCAGATACTCTTTCGGCAAATTGCTTTGTTGCTTCTGGCGAAATTACTGGGTCGGCACTTCCATGATTCATCATCAAAGGAACTTTTATTTCACCTGAATATTGGTTAAGCCAATCTGCATTATCGAGCATTGCAGCGCCACATGCAGTCGTGATTTCAAAAACGTTTAGTGGGTCTTTCGCATACTCCTCAGCGACCGATTTATCTCTTGACAAGCCATCAGGGTTCAAATCATTTGCCAAGGAAAGCGTTGGTATTAATTTACTCAAAGCTCTGCCGATAAATACCTTAAAAGCTGGCGGCTGAAAACCTAATTGAATCCATGGCCCAGTGACCACTGCCACATCCACATTCGGTTCTCTTTTTATTAAATGAAAGAGCGTCAAATGGCCTCCTTGACTATGACCGTAAAGCACAACTGGAAGGTTTGGTAGCTCACTTTTCGCCTTTTCAATTACCAGTGCGATTTCATCTACAATCGCATCATGCGATGGCGTGTGGCCTCGTTTTCCTTCCGATTTGCCATGTCCTCGCCTATCATATCCAAAAACTGAAAATCCGTTTTTATTAAAAAAATCGGCGACGTGATCGTAGCGATTGATATGCTCTCCAAATCCATGAACCAAAACCAACACAGCTTTTGGTTTTTCAATTAGCCAATCTCTGGTGTAAAGAGATAAACCATCAGAAGTTTTGAGTGTAGATTCTTGAACTTGCATAGTTTTGGAATTTAAAATGAGTAAATGATAGAATGATTAAATGGACGCTTTTGCTTAGAATTTTAGATTTTCTTATGCAATTGCATTCCATTTAATCATTTCAAAATTTAATCATTTGAAAGAAGGTGAAACAACCAAGTCTTTTGAACCTGGCGTATATTTATAAAATCCTTCTCCACTTTTTCTACCTAATTTACCTGCCATCACCATATTTACAAGTAACGGACATGGTGCGTATTTAGGATTTCCAAGTCCTTCATGTAATACTCGACAGATTGCTAAACAAACATCCAATCCTACAAAATCAGCTAATTGTAACGGCCCCATTGGGTGTCCCATACCGAGTTTCATGACGTTGTCAATTTCTTCAACGCCAGCAACTCCTTCATGTAAAGTAATGATTGCCTCGTTGAGCATTGGAACCAAAATTCTATTTGCCGCAAATCCAGGGAAATCATTTACTTCAACTGGAATCTTTCCAAGGTCTTTCGATATTTGAAGGATTTTCTTCGTAACCGATTTTGAAGTTGAATAGCCTGGGATCACTTCTACCAATTTCATCACTGGCACTGGATTCATAAAGTGCATACCGATTACTTTTTCTGGGCGATTGGTTGCCGCAGCGATTTTAGTAATTGAAATGGAAGATGTATTCGTAGCTAAAATCGCTTTTTTAGGAGCAAATTCATCCATTGATTTGAAAATTTTCAATTTCAAATCTACATTTTCAGTGGCAGCTTCAACGACCAAGTCAGCTCCTTTTACGCCTTCTTTCATATCTGTGAAAGTAGCGATTCCTTCTATCGTCGCTCTTTTTACTTTTTCAGTGATTTTTTCTTTTTTGACCATTCTATCCAAATTTTTGGCGATAGTCAAAATTGCTTTTTCCAAAGCTTTTTCAGAAATATCAATCAAATTAACTTCGTGGCCTTTCATGGCAAAAACGTGAGCGATACCATTTCCCATGGTTCCTGCTCCTATAACTGCTACTTTACTCATTCTTTTGTTTTTAAAATTTGCGCGAAAATATGAATATTCGGATTAATAAAATTAGTTATTAAAAAAAAACAAAATAGACATGGACAGGACACGGATTAAACGGATATTGAAAGATAAAAACGGATCAATCTGTTCAAATCCTAATGAATCCGTTTAATCCGTGTCCTATTTTCAAATTCAAATCAAGAATTCAACACCTCCAAAATATTCCCATAAATAGGAGAACACTCTTCCAAAAAGTCCTCCTTTTTCATCCAACGACATTCCTCAATATCTTCCTCGGTTTGAGGAACAAGTTTGGTTTTTGGCGCCGACATCTTATACCAGTAAGAATATTTTAAAATTCTTCTATCTTTTAAAGTATAGGTATGAAGTGTTCTGCAAATTTTCTTTCCTAATTCAATATTAGAAATTCCAGTTTCTTCTTCGACTTCTCTTACGGCTGCTTGCTTTTTCGTTTCACCTTTATCGATTTTCCCTTTGGGTAAATCCCAAAAATCTCTTCGAAACATGACCAGAATCTCTCCTTTTGGGTTTGAAACAACCCCACCGGCTGCTTTTATTATTTTGTAAAGCGTTTTGAAATCACTCCATAATTTCTTCAAATCAGCGCCGTGAATCGTCACTGAATTAAAGCGTTTTGTCTTCTCCAACATATCCGCAACTTGCAGCAATTGCTTGGTTTTTCCAGCATATCGGACCGTCAAATTCTCCCCATTCCCCATAACTGGCGAAAACTTCGCAGTTTCAATTAAAATTAAAGGGGTTTCATTTATATAGATTTTGTACATTTGCGCTGCTTTTTTTGGAAGCTGATTAAAATTATAAAAAGACATATGGGAATAGCATCCGCGATTGCTCGTAAACTGCTGGAAATCAAGGCTATAAAACTTAGCCCGCACCAACCATTCACTTGGGCATCAGGAATTCTATCTCCAATCTACTGTGATAACAGAATCGCTCTTTCGCATCCTGAGAAACGCAATTTTATAAAAAATAGTTTTATTCAAGAAGTAAAGTCGCTTGGAGATTACGATATAATTGCTGGCGTCGCAACCGCCGGCATCCCAATGGGAGCTATTTTAGCCGATGCATTGGACAAGCCATTCATCTATGTGCGTTCAAAAGCAAAGGGTCACGGTCGCCAAAATTTGATCGAAGGAGAGGCGCCAAAGGGGTCAAGAGTTTTAGTGATTGAAGATTTGATTTCGACTGGCGGAAGTAGTTTACAGGCCGTTGATGCTTTGATTGAAGCAGGTTTTAAAATAACGGGGGTGATGGCCATCTTCACTTACGGCTTTCAACAATCTGTCGATGCATTTTCAAAAGCAAATTGCAAATTAGTTACTTTAACCAATTATGGAATTCTATTGAAGGAAGCCGAAAAATTGGGCTATATAAAAAAAGAAGATCAGCAGTTACTAAAAGAGTGGCGGGAGGATCCTAAAAACTGGAAAAAATAATTTAAAATTAAATAATGGCAAAAGGAAAATCAAAGAAAAGTACTCCTAAAGCTCCAAGAGTCGTTACCAAGAAATCAGAGACTTTTCTAAAAAAGTATCTCAACAATACCTCACCTACGGGGTTTGAGATGGAAGGCCAAAAAGTATGGTTGGAATACTTAAAGCCATATATTGATGAATGGAAACTTGACAATTACGGCACTGCATACGGGATCATAAATCCTGGCAAAAAATACAAAGTGGTCATTGAAGCGCATGCTGATGAGATCGCTTGGTTCGTAAATTACATTTCTGAAGACGGGTTTATTTCTGTTATTAGAAATGGAGGTTCGGATCACTTGATTGCTCCAGCCAAAAGGGTAAAAATTTGGACTCGTCACAATGGCCCTATTAATGGTGTTTTTGGTTGGCCAGCCATTCACACAAGGAAAGGAAAAGCAGGATCTTCACTCAACCCTACGATTGAAAATATTTTTATTGACGTCGGAGCGAAAGATAAAGAGGAGATTTTGGCAATGGGCATCCATGTTGGAAACGTCGTTACGTTTATTGACGAAATGATGGAGTTGAATGACCGATTTTATGTCGGTAGAGCTTTAGATAATAAAATGGGTGGCTTTTGCATCGCAGAAGTCGCAAGACTTCTGAAAGAAAACAAAATCAAGTTGCCTTACTCACTTTATGTAGTAAACGCTGTGCAAGAAGAGATTGGATTGAGAGGTGCTCAAATGATTGCTGATACCATCAAACCAGATGTTGCTATCGTTACAGACGTGACTCACGACACTAATACTCCTATGATAAAGCAAAAGGTGGAAGGTGATAAAAAATGTGGTCTCGGCCCTTCTATTGCTTATGCACCTGCTGTTCAAGGAAAATTGCGTGATTTGATAATTGATACCGCAGATGAGAAAGGAATTCCTTTCCAACGTTCTGCTTCTTCGCGTTCTACCGGAACAGATACTGATGCCTTTGCTTACTCTAACGGAGGTGTTCCATCAGCGTTGATTTCGTTGCCACTAAGATATATGCATACGACTGTCGAATCAGCTCATAAAGATGATGTCAACAACTTGATTATGTTGATTTATGAGACTTTGCTAAAAATTGAAGATGGGATGAGTTTTAAATATTTTGAAAAACTTTAAAACATCAAATTCCTTGAATACAAAAGAGAGCAATTAAGTAAAATAATTGCTCTTTTTTTTTGTTAAAAATCTAAAACAGGCCAATCTTTCAAGCATCCCCAAAGCGACCTTTTCAAAGATTCGTTTTTTTCAATTTTGGAAATTGAATCTGCCTGCATGATGGTCAAACCATTTATTTCTACAGTATTATATTTTGGTAAATTGATATTCAATCCAAACTGATTGGGTGATACTTCAAAAAAGATAATTTGTTCGATTGCTGTATTTTTTTTCAACTGAGAGATCGACAAGTATACATCATTGACAGGAAGCAGAAAAACATCCTCCTCCAACACTACTTTTTTAGCATTTAATATCTTTTTCAAAAACTCAATATTAATTTCATTGTTTTCTTCTTTTTGAATAACGATCAAAAACTTTCGTTTTCCATTACCAAAAAACTGTAAACCCTCATTTTCTAAGGTAGAAACAGACAATAGCTCATTCTTTATAAATATAGATCTCAAAATAATATTTTATATTTTTAATATAATCAGAATATAACCTAATTTTCGGAAGAAATTTGTCGGTAAAACAGAATTAGATTAAAAAAATGACTAATTTTGGGATAGCCTAACAAATTAATTTTCTGTAAAGTTAACCTCATCAACTTCAGAAATTAATTATTTGCCTGATTATTTACCTATCACTAAATAAAACTCATTTCATGAAAATTTCAATCACTAAGTCCGAACAGTCTCGCTTATCACAAATTGATTTTGATAATATTCCATTTGGAAGAACTTTCTCTGATCATATGTTTGTAGCAGATTTTAAAGACGGACAGTGGGGAGATTATCGCATTATACCTTTTGGATATATGCAAATGCACCCTGCGATGATGGGACTGCATTATGGCCAATTGATTTTTGAAGGAATGAAGGCGACCAAAATGCAAGATGGGACACCTGTTTTTTTTAGACCTGAAATGCATTCAGCTCGATTGAACAGATCAGCGGCTCGTATGAAAATGGCTGAATTTCCAGAGGATGTGTTTTTAGAAGCGATTCATACTTTGGTCAGTATGGAACAGGGTTGGATTCCACCTGCTGAAGGTAGTGCTTTGTACATTCGTCCTTTTATGTTTGCAACTGATGAGTTTATTGGAGTTAAACCTTCAAAAACCTATCGTTTTGTAATTTTCACTGGCCCTGTTGGACCTTATTATCCTAAGCCAGTGAGCCTTTTATCGGAGCAAAAATATACCAGAGCCGCTCCAGGTGGTTTTGGCGAAGCAAAAGCTGCTGGAAATTACGGTGGTTCTTTGTTGCCAACTGAGCTTGCAATCGCTCAAGGTTATGACCAAATTTTATGGTTAGATGCTTTAGAATACAAATATGTCCAGGAAGCAGGGACTATGAATCTGATGTTTGTCATTGGCGACACGGTTGTCACTCCTTCGACAACAGGTACTATTTTAAAAGGAATCACGAGAGATACTATTCTCAAAATTTGTGACTATAAAGGAATCAAATTTGAGGAACGAATGATTACAATTGATGAAATAGTTGAGGCGCACATGGACGGTCAATTGAAAGAATGTTTTGGAACAGGAACGGCTGCAGTTGTTTCCCATGTTGCAAAAATCAAACATGGAGATATCATCATGGAACTACCTCCAATTGAAGACCGAAAAATCGGCCCTGCATTGAAAGATGAAATGAATGGAATCCGGTCTGGAAGAATTGAAGATAGAAAAGGATGGGTCGTTCCAGTAAAATCTAATCAATTAGCAACTGTTTAAAATAAAGGTTTTTCAATAAAAAAAGGCCATCACAATTTAAAGTGATGGCCTTTTTTTATTACTATTATTTTCAATTATCAGAGCAACTTCTGCTTTTGATTATTCACGTAACCTCGCCACTTCTCAAGTGCAGCCACAAAGTCCTCAGGAAGCTCTGCATGGAATAACATTTCCTCTTTAGTGATTGGGTGAACAAAACCTAAAGAACGCGCGTGTAGCGCCTGACGAGGCATTAATTTAAAGCAATTGAAAACAAATTGCTTGTATTTAGAAAAAACTGTTCCTTTCATGATTCTATCACCACCATATCGTGCATCACTAAAAATCGGATGCCCCATATTTGACATATGAGCACGAATTTGGTGCGTACGTCCGGTCTCCAATCTACACTCAATCAACGAAACATAGTACATCGGTTCAATTACATCATAATGTGTAATAGAATTTTTTCCACCTTCCATCGAGTCATCATAAACCATCATTTTTCGACGGTCTTTTGGATTTCTTCCAATGCGAGATTCAATTCGACCCGACTTTTCATCGGGTTCCCCCCAGATAAGTGCATGATACCTACGATAAGTCGTATGATTGAAGAACTGCTTCGCGAGATGAGTCAACACTTCTGGAGTTTTACCGACAACCAGCAAACCAGAAGTATCTTTATCAATACGATGCACCAGTCCAAGTCGATTTTCAGGGTCTCCATCTTGTACCGGAAGATCTTTGAAATGGTATGCCAATGCATTAACCAAAGTTCCTGAATAATTGGCCACACCAGGGTGCACAACCATACCTGCTGGTTTATTTACAACCAGCAAGTAATCATCTTCATAATAAATATCTAAAGGAATATCTTGAGGAATTGGTGGGATCGAATCTTCAAATTCTTTTTTGAAAATTACTTCAATTTTATCATTAGGTCTAATCATGTAATTAGACTTAATAATTTTTCCATTCACCGTGACATCACCCCTTTTAATACCGTTTTGAATTCGGTTTCGGCTAATTTTCTCAATTTTAGTCAAAATAAATTTGTCTATCCTAACCGATCCTTGCCTTGGATCAACCACTATAGTATGCTTATCTACAAGCAATTCCGACAATGATTCATCCTCTAAATCTATAAAACTCATGTGTGTAGATTTTTCTATTCGAGTGCAAAGGTACTGCAATTATTAAAATCACTATGATTGGTTATTGAATGTGAAGTTAAAATAGCTGAATTTTACGTTTTCAAAGAGCAAGTTAAATGCTTATGTCCAAACTACAGCTTTCTCACTCACCAAAGGACATTTAATTAATTCCTAATTGCTTTTAATTACATATTAGTCTTTATTCTAAAATAATTTGTATGCAATCGAAAACTTCTTTTTCCGCTACTTTTCGTTAAAAAATTGAACAATAGCTAAGGCTATTCTTAAATTTTTTGCCTCAATTAGCAAAAAAATAAGTATCGATTGCTCTACAACCCATTTCAGAATAAAGACTATTAAGTCCGTTTTAATTTAAGAATTGCTAAATTTATTCTCGAATTAGAATCATTCCTAAACTGTGAACAAAAATTTATTATCATGAAATTAAGATTAATAGTATTCTTATTGGTCTTTTCAATTATTAATGGTTTTAGCCAAATCAATCCTAAGGACTACCTTCCTAAAAATATTTTAAAAGAATTTGAAAAAACCGTCCTTAATGACTGGGGAGTTGATTCTATTTATTGTTATAAATACAATGAAACTGCTGGTGCAATTATTGAAAACCAGCGCACCTACAATTTAGAATTAACTCCTAATGGACTGGTAGTCAAAGAATTAACTGAAATTTTCGAAAACGGAATTTGGGTAAATAATCGGTTATTAGAAAACGTTTATTTGCCGTCTGAAGAAATTGATATGCAGTTGATTAAAAATTGGAATACCTCCACAAATAATTGGCAAGGAGCTGAAAGAAGGACTTATCGATATAATGCGAATAATTACTTAACCAGCTTATTGCTTGAAAGATTTAATCCTCAAACGGGTGCATGGGTCTTTGAAAGTCGAAATATTTATAAGTACTTCAATCTATCTGAGCCAGATGAGTTTTTATTGCAAGAATGGGATGGAACAAACTGGGTAGATAAAGGCCAAATTTTCTATTCCTACAATTCTAATCTTCAAGTCACCTCTTCAATATTTAGATTATGGGACACTAATCAATGGGTCAATGCCAATCAGACATTTGAAACATATGACAATGATTTCAAACAAACTCGAACGGAAAGAGAAACTTGGAATATTGCAGCACAAGATTGGGACAACTCAACAAGGGCGGCCTATTCATACAATCAAGAAAATACATTGGAACGAGTTACTAATGAGATTTGGGTTAATCAAGATAGTACTTGGACATTCACGGATGATAATATTTACCGTTACGATTTTAGAAAGAGAAATAATGAGTTAATTATTAGAAATTTCGATGGTGCTGATTTTTCAAATTATTATAGAAATAAAAGAACCTTTGATTTAAATGATAATATCAAAAAAGTCGAAAATCAATTTTACCAAGGTGGTTTTTGGGTGAATGATAATTATTGTGACTTATTCTATTCAGAACTTCAAACATCTGATACAGAAGACATTACAAATAATAATTTATGCGGCATCACAAAAAGCAATAATTCATTTTCGTTGGATTGTCCTGATTTATTAACAGGCAACAGTCCAATAATTTTTGAAATCCATGACCTATTAGGAAGATTGATTTTTTCAAAAAAAATCAATGCGATTGAAAAAATCACACCCGTCGTAAATGATGGATTGTATGTAATTTCCTTTCGGAAAAACCGGAAGAACCTCGCTTCTCAAAAAATTTACATTTCAAAATAACCTAATATTTTTGCCATAAATCCTTTGGGAAAAGATTTATTTCAAAAGGATTTATGGCATTTTAGTTGCAGTACTATTTGTGACAAATTTTCATAAAAATCCAAAGCTTTAATACCCCCTTTTTTGCTAAGTAGACACTTCTACTTGGGTTTCATTGATCCGTCATTTGGGTAAATTAAAGCTTTATGAAATTTTTATTTTCTGCAACATTCCTACTTTTTCTTTCAACTGCAGTTTTTGGACAAGCTGCGTTAGATTTTTTACCAAGAACGATTCTTGAAGCGCACACCTCCCTACTCCAGTCAGAATGGGTTACAGATTCAATTTACTGTTACAAAAAAGATAATAGTTCTAACGACTTGGTTTACGACTTTAGAGTTTACAATGAGCGTTTAAACGATTTGGGAAGGGTCTTGGTTGAAGTTACTCAACGACACCAAAATGATCAGTGGATCAACTACCAAAGACAAAACAATTCATACAACAGTAAAGGGGATTTAATTTCTAATACTATTCAGTTTTACGATCCTGAAGGTGGCGGTTGGATTAACGCTCAAAAAGCTGATTTCAGCTACAATATTAATGGATTTTTGACTAAGCTCGAACACTTTAATTTTACTGATAATACCTGGGAACGAAATTATCGAAACCAATATGTTTATTTCAATAATGTTGACCCAGATGAGTTTACGCAACAAGTGTTTGAAGGAGGATTTTGGAGAAACAAATTTAAGGTCTATTATTCTTTTGACGGAGCTGGGAAAATTACTTCTTCCTTTTTCACGACTTGGGATAATAATCAAAATGATTGGGTAAATAATAATCGTACTTTCGAAACTTATGACCAGCAAGAAAGACCCATTCAAGTCAAAAGAGAAATTTGGAATTTGACTGAATTATCATGGAATAATTCATCCAGAACAAACTGGATTTACAATCCTTCGACAGGTGACCCGAGAATCATTAATGAAAATTGGATTGTCCAAGATTCTGCTTGGGTAGCAGCTAACGATGTTCAAATTTTCTACGATAACAATGAACTTGAAACGGAGAGAATTGAACGAAATTATGATAACGGAATCTATACAAATTTCTTCCGTTCAAACAAAAAATATGATGAATTTGAAAACTTAAATAGAGTTGATAATGAGCTGTATATCAATGGCTTATGGGATTTAATCTCTTATTGTGAATACTTTTACACGAATAACACTTCGTCCACTGTTCCAGAAATTGATCAAACAAAAGCTTTGTGTAAAATTACAAATCCTATCAACGCTTCTACCGTCATCAGTTGCTCTTTACTAAATGAAAATGTTAGATTAAGAATCATGAATGCAGAAGGAAAAATTGTTTATGATCAACAAAAATCAGGACAGTTTTCAATCAATAAATCATTTCCAAATGGAAGCTATTTTTTCACTTTTTCAAAAGGAAATAAATTGATTGAAACAAGAAAAATGATTTGGAAAAATTAACCAACTTCTTCGATCTTTTTCTTTAGCCAATTTTTATAATAAATACTTTCAGCTTTTTCAAAATCGCGCTTTAATTTATCAATATCCTTTTGGAGTAAAACTTTACTAGTAAAGCCTTTCTTTGCTCGGATTTTGGCTAATCGCTTTGTTAGCTTAAATAGATTTGCATAGGCCAATTTTCGTGATGCAGCGAGAATGGTACTTCGTTTCAAAAACAAACGAAATGAGTCCGTTAAAGAAAAAAGTGGTTCATCTTCGTTTAGGTCAAAATAGGTTTGCAACAATAGAACCTTTGCACCTAAACTATACCGTGGATCGGTATATTCAACTTGAAGCAAAAGTCCTAATACTTTTTCTAATTCACCAATATTGAAATAATAAGATGCCTTATTGAAACTATAGGCATTTTCTGCTCTATCTGGGTGTAATTTCAGTTTGTAATCTTCCATGAATTGTTCTACCCACTCTCTTTCATTAAGACGAGTACCTACCGTAATGATATTTTTGTAATACCATTCCCCTAAATACCCATTATCAAAAATAATTTCTCGATTAATTAAAATTTTGTACAGACTGAATATTTCATTCCAATATTCTTTTGCTCCTTTATTAATTTGAGAAGAACAGAAATTGGTGAGGTACGTGTAGAGGTTTATCTTTTCAAGAATAGTAAAAAGATGATCATGCTTAGTAATCATTTCCTTTGCTTCGGTATAACTTATTTTATCCCCTTTTTTAAATAGCCGATAAATATATATATACACTTTTAGCGAAGGGATTTCTGAATATTTATAAGCATTTTCTATCACTTCACTTATTGCAAAATTTTCAGAATCAAAGGAAATCTCTTTTTTCAAGGCTTTATTTCTTGCAATTTGTTCGATAACATCTCTCAATTTTTCTAATAAAAAAGCATACTCTAAAAAACTTTGCTTTTCATCATATTGCTCATTGTCCAGCAATTTTCCTTGGGAGCCAAAAAGCAATTCTCTTGATCTTAATTCATCTACCTTATTTTGCAAAAAATAAAGATCTCTCAAATCATTATTTTCATTTAGTTTATTTAAATGATCTAATTGTTTAGCTCCATGCCGAAATTGTTCCTTTTTACATAGGTACTTATTGATAAAAATTTTATGTTTGCTCTCCTCTTCCTTAAAAATTTCATATGCCATGAAATTTTCAAGTTGACGCTTAGTATAGGTGAAAACCAGCGCTAACTTCTTTTTATCCATCTTCCCTTTTCCATACATTTCTTTGTAAAGGGATTCTGGGTGACAAGTTTTTTCTGTAAAATTCGGATACAAATCACTGAGTATAGACGTCAAGACTCTGACATCCTCATGTTTGTTAAAATATGGTGAATAAACAAATTCTTTAAAATAGGTCATCTCTTTTCTGGTAAAAGAGCGTAGAATCGAAATTAGAAAACTATTTTCCATTATTTTTTCTCAACTTTTTAATTAAATAATTTACTCATAAACCGTTTATAATCAATAAGTTAACTAAATAAATTTTTATTTTTTTGAGTATTTTTTCTCAAAAATAAATAAAAATTGTTCTTTTTTCCATCTTAGATATACAGCACCTTTGTATTGTCCACGAAATTATCCAAAACCCATATCTGTTATTTCACACTTTTCGTGTTTGGAAAAAAGGATTTAGTAACTTTTCAAAAAACACATTTGCATGAACTATTTCTTGAAGCCAACAATAATAATTGCCATTTTCCTCACGCTATTTGCAAACCCTCTTTTGGGCCAGCAAACAGGATGCTATACATTAGATAATTTTTTGTTAGGCAATAAGTTGGGCCAAAGTTTTTCAAGTTTACCAGGTGATTCGATTGGTAATGAGGCTGGTATGTACGTTACAGCCGAGTTATTCTATCTTGAAGACAACAACTTTGCCTTTGATAGCCTAACTGTGGTCAACGATGAAGTGCAGTCTGAATTTTATCATGGAATAAACAACCTACTCTCTTTAAGAAACATTACTGCCAAGTTTGATGTATTTGACGCGCTTGGTGAAGCATATCATATTCAAATACATGGATATAATGAAGGCAATGGAGTAAACTTTGGCTTCAATGGCAATATTCCTCGATTTTATGAGAATTTTTCGGAGGTTCCTACATTTCTTTACCCAGGAGTTGAATTTGAGGCAATAGAAGTCCCCAATCCAAATGGCTCAGGAACATATTTTGTAATTTCTATTTTTAGTGACACCAACATCTATGAAGTAAGCATAGGTGGTGAAAATATACTTATTGATAATTTTTGCTTTGATCAAAATCCCAACGTAGATTGTAAAATCTATAATCCCATGAACGTACCGGTGTGTGGCCCAGACAACAGTCTTTCGTTAGACTTGTATGTTAGCCATACACCGGCTAACGATCTTCTTGTAAATGTTTCCTTAAGTGGTATTCCTTTGGGCGTACGCACCCTTTCAAATAAAAAAATAGTACTTTCCAATCTCCAGCAATTGGGCAATCTTCCAGATATCTTAGAAGTTGTTTTGGAGGAAGTTGACGGAAATTGCACTTCAACTACTTTTATTAGAAAACCCGAATGCACAGGAACAAATCCTTTGGATCCTTGTCAAATTATTGATCCTTCATTTAGTTTTAGCTATTGCGACGCCAACGGTGATTTTTTGGCAAATCTAAATTTTGATACAACAGGTGTTACTGACTCCTTTCAACTTAGGATTCTTTCAAACTTCTTAGAAACTTATTCCTACAGTGATTTACCGATTACTATTCCATTTAATGATTCTATGGATTGGATTGATGTAAATACTGGTTTAAACTGGATCGCAGAAATTACGGACATTGGAATAGATTCTTGCAGAACCTCCTTTAGAACCAATGATGTTTTGTTGTGTGGAAATGATTGCACATTTAGCAATTTTGTAGTAACAGATGTTTCTTGCAAAACTTCTTTAGATAGCTTCTTTCTATCTTTTAATTTCGATACCATACAGCCATTGAATGATAGTTTTGCAGTTATTGTTGACCAAAATTTCATTGGTACATTTGGTTATGATCAATTGCCGATTCAGAACATGGCGATTGAGCATAGTGGTTACAATTTCCATTCACTAACTGTTTTTGATTATACAGGAAGCGATATCCCAACGACCTGCCAAAATACAATCAACTTCCCTACCCTTTGTAGAGAATGTCCTGAAAACTTGACCGCAGGTATGATTTCGCCGCCAAACATTAGCGGACAATATACCTTCTTTGTGGACATGTATCGGCCAGCAAATGAACTAGGTCGTTTTGAATTATTTTATGATAATAACCTAATAGATACTTTTTCTTATAGCCAATTGCCTCTCGGTCAAAACTTCAATTGTTTGGACTACAGCGATTCTTTAAAAATTAGTATAAAAGATATTGACAATGCAAATTGTGAAGCCTCTACGCTTCTGCTAATCAACTGTGATTCAGTTTGTTATGTCCCAAATTACACTACTAACATTTTAAATTGTTCTACAACAAATTTTGATTTAAACTTAGATTTTAATCCCACGAACAATCCCATTACTGTAAGAGTCTCAGTCAACGGAACAACGGTAGGAACCGGTTCCGTTGCTGGCTCTTTGACTTTTCAAAACATTCCACTTCAGACAGCGGGCAACTTAAACATTTTGGTTTGTGAAATTGGAAATCCAAACCCAGATTGCTGTGTTGAAGTTGAAATCCCAAATCCATGTCCAATTCCTCAATGTGAGTTGGAAATCTTAAACGCGACGCCTTCTGCTTGCGATGCAGACGGTAATTTCATAATTGATCTGGAAGTTAGCGCTTCGAACCCAACAGGTTCTAATTTCGTCATTTTTGTAAATGGAAATTTACAAACTACTTCCAATTACAATCAAAATCTTCAGCAATTTCAATTAGGTCCTTTTGACGGAACAGTCACTACTCCATTTGAAATTGAAATATTCGATGTATTAAATAACGATTGTATAGCATCCTTAGACTTAAACAGTCCCAACTGCAAACCTACACCTTGTTCCATTTCCAGTATTGAAGCAGATATCACCAATTGTGTAGGTGATAATTTCAGTTTGGATATTGATTTTGAATATAATAATGTAAGCAGTTCATTTTTTACATTATTTGTTGAAGGTGAGGCTCAAGGCTTTAGGCCTTTTAATACAGTGCCTTTCAATATTTCAAATTTGACAAGTGATGGAGATGATGAAATAAGCGTACGTATTTGTGATTTAGAAGATAATGCTTGTTGCGCAACTATACTAATTCCAAATATTTGCAATGATTGTGAGATTCTTGATTTTCAAGTAACTCCACAAAGTTGTAATACAAATCAACGATTTAATTTTTTATTGACAAGTGAGATAAATGCTCTCCCAACTGATTCTTTTGATGTATTTGTTGATAGACAATTATATACAAGTTTTGGATTTTTAGATTTACCAACCTTAAATTCAACTGGGTTGTTAATTGGTGATTTTGATGGAAGTATTTTAACTGGCTATACAATTGGGATTGCCAGCAAAACATATAATTTCTGTTCAAAAGATACCACTTTACAGTACATATGCCCTCCTCCTCCATCTTGTGAATTGAGTAATCTAACAATTACAGATTTACCTTGCGATGCGGATGGTAATTATTTAATTGACATTGATTTTGATAGAGCGAATACGCTTTCAGATTCTTTCAATTTATATCAAAATGGTTTAATCTACGGTACTTACCACTATGATGAATTATCATTGCAAATTGGTAGTTTTGAAGGAGATGGAAGTACTTTAAACTTTTTAGCTACAGATTTAATTGATTCAGATTGTAGAATTACAAGTTCAATTACAGGGCCCCAATGTGTGCAACCTTGCGCAATGTCAAATTTAATATTGCAACCTACTCAATGTAATTCTGATGGAACTTATAATTTAGTCTTAAATTTCATTGCAGCAAATCCGACTTCAGATAGATTTGAAGTTTATATTGATGGTAGTTTAAATGGAACTTACACTTACGCAGATGATTTACCTTTACAAATAAATTCCTTACCTGGAAATGATTCAAATGTCGATATCGTAATCAGAGATATAGAGAATATTGATTGTCGAATAAGTGGTTTTTATCAATCACCTTTCTGCACTCTTCCGTGTTCGATTGAAAATTTTGTTGCAGAAGCTGAAGGATGTGATATAGATGGAAATTTCTTAATTAACATTGATTTTGATTTATTAAATCCAGTTTCGGATTCATTTCAAATTTTCATCAATGGAGTCAATAATGGTATTTTTTTAAATGACAATACCTCGATTCAGATGGGCCCATTCCCAGGAAACCAGAGCACTTTAGATTTTGAAGTAATAGATGTTGGAGACCAAGATTGCTCCGCAACCACAACTTTAGTATCTCCTAACTGTGTGGTTCGTAGTTGTCAGCTTTGGGGATTTGATGCGACACTTCAAAATTGCGATGCAAATCAAGAATTCACGGCAACAATAGATTTCAACTACTTAGACGAAGGTTCTGGTTTTGAATTATTCGAAAATGGAATCTCAAAAGGTAATTTCAATTATGGTTCGCCGCTCAACGTTGGACCTTACCCTGCTGATGGTTCAACAATTAATTTTGAAATCATTGATAATGAGGATACAAATTGCCGATTAACAGGTACAATTAAAAGTCCAGTTTGTAATCCACCGTGTGATTTATCAGGTTTAGAAATAAACGATACGAAATGTTTGGGAGATGGAAACTTCTCTTTTGAGTTGAAATTTGACAGGCAATTTGCATCTGATTCATTTAACCTTTCAGGGCCAAATGGATTTCAGGCAACCTACTCATATTTGGAAATGCCAATTTTGGTCGGCCCTTTGAATGGCGACGGGACGACTTCCTATCCTTTCCAAATTACAGACCAGCTTTCCTCAAACTGTACGATTGCCTTTAGCATTTTTGCAGAAGATTGTGTTTGTGAAATTTCGAATTTAATTGCCTCAACCACAGCTTGTGATGCAAATCAAAAATATTCAATCAATTTAGATTTTGATGTAAAGAATTCAGGAACCTCTTTTCTATTAGAAGGAAATGGATTTTCACAACAATATGATTATCAAGATTTGTCTTTGATTTTTGGTTCATTTGATGGTAATGAAACAACAAACACCTACACGGTTACCGATGTTTCGCGTTCTGGATGTTCAGAAACTTTTGATATAACAGCTCCCCTTTGTGTAGAGCCATGCGTCCTTAGCGATGTTGAAATAACAGAAATCATTTGTGATAATCAGGGCAGCTTTACTGCAACAATTGATTTTACTCACAACAATGATCTTTCTAGTGAATTTAGAATAGGCCAAGAAATTTTCACCTATTCTTCATTACCGATTACCATCGGACCATTCGTTGGTGATGGAACAACAACTCAAAATCTTACTATAACCGATTTAACAGATCAGGCTTGTACACTGCCGCTTTTTATTCCTGCAAATTTCTGCGGAGCAAATTGTAGCATTACAAACTTACAAGCACTTGTTTCAGCCTGTGACTCATCAGGCAATTTCAATCTCGACTTGCAATTTGACTTTGATAATACGAACCAAGCAGGTTTTCTGGCGACAGTGAACGGCATACCCGTTGGCACTTTCTCATATAATGTCCCTCAACCGATTTCTCTTGGCACTTTTCCAGGTGATAATGTTACGAATTATAACGTTGCTGTTTTTGACTTGGAATCTTCGCTATGTTTTTCCGCCGTTTCACTTCCGCCAGTAAACTGCTTGCCGTGTGAATTTACCGAATTAACCACTACCATTACTGATTGTGATGCCAACGAAGATTTTTCTGTTTGGCTTAGATTTAAAGAACAAAATGGAAGTAGTAATGGGTTTACCATTACAGGTAACGGAGTTAATTATGGTTCTTATGCCTACTCAGATCTTCCACTAAATCTAGGTCCATTTGATGGAGACGGAACTTCAGTTTATGAATTTTTAATCAATGACATTGCTGATTCCGAATGTAACATTGAAACTTCCATAGGCCCAGTAGATTGTGAAATTGACAATTGCAAAATTTACGATGTTTCTTCCACGCCGACCGCATGTGATGCAAACGGAGAATTCTTCGTAGATCTTCGATTAAAAAATGATGATCCTGGCAACGATGGTTTTTCTGTCCGAGGAAACGGAACTGTTTATGGCATTTTCAGCTATGGTGCGCTCCCGATTCGTTTGGGGCCATTTGTAGGTGACGGCAATACCGATTATGAATTCATTATTTCCGATGTAGAAAAAAGTGATTGCGTAAATTACACCACAATCGGTTCGATAGATTGTAATATCACTGATTGTAGCATTACTGATTTGAATATTGAACTATTGGATTGTAATGGTGATGGCACTTACCAAGTTGAGGTTGATTTCAAATATGAAAATGAAACCAATACAACATTTGACCTAAGTACAACTCGCGGACTATTTGGAACCTATAATTTATCTGATCTTCCATTGACAATTACGGATTTTCCAATCAACGGAAATCCTTTCGATGCGATTAGAGTTTGTATGACTGATAGTCATATTTGCTGTGCTTCCTCATTTTTCCCTGCTCCTGATTGTGATGGCGCATGTATAGAGTTTGAGTTATTGTCAGCAGGGATGATATTTGATTCGATATCTGAAACTGTAATAGTTGAGAATGACGTTTTAGTCCAAACCAATTCATTGTTTACTGGGACATCGGTAATGAATTATGATTCTGTCATAGTAGAAGAAGCGAATCAATTTTTTGATGCATCAATTGGTCTTCAAATTACGACGTTAAACGCAACGGTCGATTTTGATTTTCCTAATTTCCCAGGTGTGCCATGTAGAGAAGTAACCTTAAATTATTACCAATCTGGTAACCTAAACAACATAAGTGTCAACGATCAACCAATACAGATTTTTACAAATTTTGAGGACATTCCATACACTATTGGAAATGGAGTCAATGTAGAAGTGTTCCCAGTCAATAGCCGAGAAGGAAGTATAAAGCTTAAAGGGTTTATTAGACAATTAAAGATTGGAGGTTCAAATTTAAGTATTGACAATATCTGTTACAACGAGTGCCAAAACTTAACAAGCGTTTGGCCTGGTGATATCAATACGGATAATTTAGTGAGTAATCTTGATATACTCAATTTAGGTGTTGCTTTTGGGGCTGTCGGACCAATGCGAGATGAATTCAATGTAAATTGGGAAGAATTATCAAGTGAAGATTGGCTTAGAAATTTTGGTCGAGGAGTCAATTTCAAACATAGTGATTGTAACGGTGATGGTATCATTGATAAAAATGATTTGGAGGTCATGGAAGCCAATTATGGTTTATCCAATGATCCAATTCTAACTTTTCCACCAGAAATTCCACCGCCAACAGCTCCAAGAATTTATATTGAATATCCAGATCCAAGTACAATTGAACCGAATGTTCCATTTACAATGAATGTGATGTTGGCCGAAGAATCTAACCCAATATTCAACTTGTATGGTTTAGCATTTAATCTGCGATACGACAATACTTCGATCCAAATCTTACAAGATGTTACATACCCTCCAAGCTGGTACGGAGATCAAAATAATGACTTAGTTACGATTGATAAAGTTTTCAATAGCGCAGGTGTTGCAAACATTGGCATGACGCGTATCAATCAAGAAAATGTAACAGGCTATGGTATGATTGCCCAAATTGATGGGATTATCATTGTGGAAGATATCGTACAACGCCAAGGAAGGATAGACATCGAGATAGATGGTATTGCTTCTATTTCAAAAGATGAATTATCGGTGCCAATTAATGGGACAGTGAGTACGCTTGGATTTGAACCTTCGAGCACAATTCAAACTTTTGACGGAAGTCTTGAAGTTTTTCCAAATCCAACAAATGACAAATTCTATTTTGAAATAGATAATGAACAAAAAATTGATTTGATAGAAATTTTATCCGCAGATGGAAAGGTCTTGCAATCGCTCATCCCAAAGGCGAACTATGTTTCTCTTGACCAACATCTGCCAGGCATTTATATTGTCAAATTTGTTATTGATGGCAACCAATATTATGATAAGGTTGTAAAACAATAGGCCAAGAATAAATTCTTGACCTATCATCATTTTTCCAGCGTTTTAGAATGAATGGGTTTGTTGAAAGCCAATTTTATTTAATAAAAGCTGAAAATAGAGACCGTTTCTGGGGACAGGAGCGGTCTTTTTCTTTTAGAAGTCCTTGTCTTTTATTAAAACCTCTATCTCCAATTTGGGCAAGGATAACTCCAAAACCCAAATTTCATTATTTTCAAGTATGGTTTCTAACACAAATACCCAGTTTGTGGTATAAATTGAGTCCAATTAGGAAATTTTCTCATGTAAACGAGAAATTCTAATCTTCTTCTTCCTTAATTACTAATTCTTTCAAAAATACCATAATCCCCAAAAAATAATTAAAATAACATTGAACTATCTGTAACATATTGGAGCATCTATTACAACTTTCGCTCAATTTCCACTTCAAAACAACCAATTCCAATATATAAAGAATATTTTCACTATAAATCACTTTTTTTTTAGAAAAAAGTAGCTTTTATAATTAAAAATAATCAGTTTTTAAGCATAAAATATTTCATAAACAACTGATTTACAGTACATTAAGTTGTTTTTTATATTTTTTACATCCAATAATTATCAATTTTTGTTCTTTTTATCAACCCTGATATGCTGCATCTTTGTATTGTCATTAAAAGTAATGAACAAACATTTAAGAATTTTTCCAGGGTACTAAATGCTGTTTGTTGAAAGCCAATTAGTACAAAATAAATTCTGATGAAAGTCAGAATAATTATAGTTTAAGGCCACTCTTTTGGGGAAAGGGGTGGCCTTTTTTGTTTTTTAGAAACTAAACTTATCGCAATCCTTTTAATAGATTATATTTGCGGTCAAAAAAAATCTGGATGCTTAATTTGAGTAATATTTTTGTGAAGTATGGAGATCGAGTTTTGCTCGATGAAATTTCGGTAACAATTACCGATAGGGAAAAAATTGGATTGATTGGACGAAATGGAGCTGGAAAATCTACCCTTTTCAAAATTTTGGCGAATGTGCAAAGCCCACATGAAGGACACATCGCTCGCCCAAACAATACCTCTATTGGATACCTTCATCAAGAGATGAGTTTGCCGCTGGGCAAAACAGTGATGGAAGAAACGCTCACCTGTTTTGAGGAGCTAAAAACAATAGAAAAAAAATTAGAAGAACTTACCAATCAAATAGAAACGCGAACGGATTACGAATCAGATGCTTATTCAGATATACTGAACGATCATGCCGATTTGAGTACTCGATTTGAAATACTCGGAGGTAGCAGTATGCAAGCTGATACAGAACGAGTTTTGAAAGGTCTTGGCTTTAAACAAAAGGACTTCCAAAGATTAGTAGACGAATTTAGTGGTGGATGGCAGATGAGAATCGAATTAGCAAAAATGCTTTTGCAACGCCCTGATTATTTATTGCTGGATGAGCCGACCAATCACCTTGATATCGAATCTATCATTTGGTTGGAAAATTTCTTAAAAGATTATACAGGAGTAGTCATCACTATTTCTCACGATAAAGAATTTTTGAATAACGTTACCAAACGTACTTTAGAATTGGAGTTAGGTAATGTTTATGATTATAAAGCGGCTTATTCTAAAGCTATGGTTTTGCGAGAAGAACGTCGTGAAAAGCAAATGAGTTCTTTTAAAAATCAGCAAAAAGTAATTGCGCAAAAAGAAAGAACGATTAGCCGATTTATGGCAAAGGCAACCAAAACGAGCCTTGCTCAATCGATGCAAAAGCAGCTGGATAAAATGGAACGCGTTGAAGTTGCGGCAGAGGATACAGCGGTCATGAATTTGAGATTTGTAGATCCGCCTCGCTCAGGTGACATCGTGGTTGAAGGAAAAAATATTTCGAAATCTTATGGAGATTTGGATGTTTTACAAAATGTAAACCTGCAAATTGAAAGAGGTGAACGTGTTTCTTTTGTAGGTCAAAATGGTCAAGGAAAAACCACGCTTGCCAAAATTTTGATTGATCAAATCAAATCGACCGCTGGCGAAGTAAAATTGGGACACAATGTTCATTTAGGTTATTATGCCCAAAACCAATCCGATGAATTAGACCTAAAAAGAACGGTTTTGGAAATCATGGAAGACCACTCTCCTGCAGAGATGAGAACCAAATTGCGAAAGATTCTAGGTTCGTTCATGTTCAGTGGAGATGATGTCGAGAAGAAGGCTTCTGTGCTTTCTGGAGGGGAACGAGCAAGGTTAGCATTAGCTTGCATGATGCTTCGACCAATTAACTTGTTGGTACTCGATGAGCCAACCAATCACCTTGACATGCTTTCTAAGGATGTTTTAAAAAAAGCAATCAAGGAATATAAAGGAACCTTAATTGTCGTATCTCACGATCGGGATTTCCTCAAAAATTTGACTGATAAAACCATCGAATTTAGAGATAAAAAACTCTATGAGCATTTAGGCGATATTGATTATTTCCTTGAGCGAAGGAAGATGGAAAATATGCGGGAAGTAGAGCTTCAAAAGAAAGTCGCTGCTGCAAAGAAGGATAAAGTATTGACCACTGAAGAGTTTCAAGAAAGAAAACAAGTTCAGCGTGCTGTCCAAAATGTCGAAAAGAAAATTGCTAAATACGAAGAAGAAATCGCTGCTATCCAAAAAGATATGGAGACCGTTTCTTTTTATGAAAAACCTGACTCGAAGGACATCATGAAAAAATTAGAAACACTCAAAGCAGATTTAGAAAAGGCAATGGAAACCTGGGAAGAAGCGCAGCTGAATTTGGAAAAATATGAATAAACTCAACCGTGAGAGAACAATTCAAAACGCACCTTTATCGTCTTATTTCTCCAACTGATAAAATTCTTTTGGC
>CALHBQ010000265.1 GCA_937930815.1 uncultured Saprospiraceae bacterium
ATTTTCGGCAGCGGTGACATCGGGAGTCAGTCCGCCGGAAGTTCGAGATTCTTTTTGTTTAATGGTATCTGTGTTGGTAAGGTCGGGCGAAATGATTTCCCAGTTCGTTCCATTCTCTGTGCTTTTATGAACGAATTGCGACCCAAAATAAACCGTTTTTGAATCAAAAGGATCTTGCGCAATCGCCGCATTCCAATTAAATCGCAACTCGGTAGAATCGGGATGAACAGGGCGGATCGTTTTGCCTTTTCCAGTTTCCATGTCAATGTAACTCACCCAACCGTTTTGCGACATGGCGTAACAATGACTCAGTTTGTTAGGTTCAAAAACGACATCGAAACCATCGCCAAAAGCCACTTCTTTCCAACTTGAATTGACAATGCCGCCGCGCTGCCAAGCCCAACTGGGGCCGACCCATGAGCCGTTGTCTTGCATGCCTCCACCCACTCGATACGGAATGCTCATGTCATAATTGATGTGGTAAAATTGCGCCAACGGAAGGTTATCAACAAACTCCCAAGACTTGCCTTTGTCGCGTGAAATATTCAAACCACCATCATTTCCTTCAATGATGTAATTCGGATTTTTTGGATGAATCCACATCGCATGATGATCAGGGTGAACGCCGCCAAAACCTTTGTAAGCTAAGAGGTTTTGCCAAGTTTTTCCGCCGTCCTCGCTTCGGGAGACATTTGTCCAAAGGCTATAAATTCGATTTTCATTACTCGGATCAACGTAGATTTCTGAGTAGTAAAATGGGCGATTACCCGCGTTTTTATCTTTTGAAATTTGCTTCCATTTCAAACCGCCGTCGGTACTTTTATAAATGGCATTTTCTTTTGCTTCGATAAGGGCATAGACGATGTTGGGTTCGCTTGGTGCGATGGCGAGACCGATACGGCCAAGGTTGCCTTTGGGCATTCCTTCTTTTTCAGTGATGCGTTTCCAGGTCTTTCCTCCGTCGTGCGTGATGTGCAAACCAGAGTTTTCGCCACCTGAATTGAAGGTCCACGGTTTTCGGCCAAATTCCCACATGGCAGCGATCAATTTATTTGGATTGAATGGATCCATGACCAATTCGGCACAGCCCGTTCCTTGATTAAAATAGAGTGCTTTTTTCCAAGTTTTTCCACCATTGGTTGTTTTGAAAACACCACGTTCTTTGTTTTCTCCCCATGCACTACCGAGCGCAGCGACATAAACTTCATCGGGGTTTTGCGGATTGATACGAATGCGATGAATGAGTTTTGTGTTTTTCAAACCCATGTGTTTCCAAGTGGTACCGCCGTCGATACTTTTGAAAATACCCATTCCGCTATTGTGTGAGTTTCGCGGATTTCCTTCACCAGTTCCCACCCAAATTTCGGATGGATTGCCTTGGTTGATGGCCAATGCGCCGATGGATTGAGTTGGCTGTTTATCAAAAATAGGGGTCCATTTAGTGCCACCACCTTCACTCGTCCAAACGCCACCAGAGGCGGTTCCGATGTAGATTTTTTCGTGGGGAACGAGTGCGACATCGATTGCTGTCACTCGACCACTCATACCAGCAGGCCCGATATTTCGGATTTTTAAATTTTTAAAATCGTCGGTGTCTATTTTTTGACTGAAAAGGAAAAGGGGGAGTAAAGCGAAAATTAGGAAGATTGCTCTTTGCATGGATTCTATTTTTTTTGTAAAAATAGAATTTTTGGAGAGATCATTTGAAATGGAGATCACTTACTTCTTTTTATTCCCTCCAATATTCACCCCAATCGTCGAACTGAAAAAATCAGGAATATATTTCCCTGCCAAATTAAAGGCAACCGTATGTCTTAGTTTACCAATTTGATAACCTCCTCTAATTTGAAGTCCGAAATTGGTTCGTGTAGGATAGAGAAATGATTGCGTAAAATTCTGACCGTTAAAAATCGTTTCCGGAAACATTTCTTCTCTAATGGTAAAACCAAAACCTGCACCTACGAATAGGTCATACTTCGTTGGTTCAAAATAGTAATTACCCAAAACGTAATAATTAGAAACATTACTTGATATGTTTTGAAAACTACTTGAACCAAAAGAACGTGCATTCAAAGGATTTCTGTCTAACCCAATTCCTATGCTTGATTCAATTATTGAACCTCCTGCACCTACTTCATAATTTTGAGTCCAACGATACCTTAATTCTACATTGAGTCTTGCAGAGGCGGCATTTGCATTGAAGTTTATCGGTAAGTGAAAATCTGCACCGACCGTCAAATTCACCTGATAAAAGTTCGAATCTTTAATGATGCTTTTCCAACCAATGAGATCTTCCTCATCTGGTATTTCTGGTTTTTTGAAGGGTATGCGATAACCGATCGTGTAGGATAAGAAATTGTTCACTGGATCCAGATCAAAGAGGTCCTCATGAGATTTGATGTTAAGATAGAAATCGAAACTATGAATCAGATTACGACATTGTTCTTGCCATTTCAAAGTCGTTCCGATGCTCCATCCTTTTAAAGAACGGCTGCCTCTCCAGCCACTTTCTTGTTTTAATAATTTATGAGCAATGTTGCTATAATTTGCATTTAGTCCCAGACCTAAGAAGCGTTGTTTTTTAAAAATACGCATTCTTTTTAATCCATAAAGTTCTATGGAAAGTAAATTTTTGGAAGCGACATCAATATCTCTGGTGATTTGCTCAAGCGGGCCAGATCTGTTGAATCCAGAAGTGTAAAATTGTATAGCATCATTTCCAAAATATTTAGCATTCCACTGGAGTTTAGCTCCGAACTCACTATTGACATAAGGTTCGTAAGCCCATTTCGCATATATCGGAACGAACAATTGATTGAACCCATCATTCTCTCTTTCTAAAAGAATGCCTGTTCCAAATTCGAAATTATTGCTTGCGTAATCTTGACTTATTCCTTTTAATAAAGGAAAAATCAATAAGCTGATGATGATTAGTTTTTTCATGTTAATCTATTTGTATGCAAATGACTTTTCCATCTTTCAAATACCATTCTTTGTTATGATTCAATAGTGGATTTTGTCTCAGGTCTTCTAATTGTTGATCATTATATTGGTACTGCAATGTTAAGTTTGAAAACCGATCAACACTTGCATTTGCATTTCTTTCGAGTGCTTCAAAGTTTGGAGCGATTGCAATTATTTCGTCAGATACTCTTGGAATTTGAAATTGAAAATCATTCAAATAGAATCCACTAATATTCCAAGAATACGAACCGAATCCCTTGATTTTTTCAACTGCAAAATATTGGGGAGTATTCATAAATGGATCCTCAAATTTGTAAAATGGTATGGCGGGTCTTGAAACAATCATGTCGCATCTTAAGTCCAAAAATGATGGAATGGAATTATATTTTTTATCAAAAAGTTGAATAGAAGAAGGGATCCAACTGCTGTTGCTGTTTGCACTAATAAGGTATTCATCAAAAACCAGATTGGGCGGACTGAAAATCAAAAACGTATCTCCTTCAATTGTTCTTTGTGAAGTTAAAGGAACCGAAGTGTTAGTTTGGTTTTGAAATCCTCTGATGTCGATATCTGATGAAAAGTTTGAGGGTAGGTTAATTCCTATTTTTGAAATATTCTCATTGGATAAAATCGGTAAATCTTGATAGTTTATTTTGTAAAGTGTATCTATGTTTTTAGTTAGAAAATATCTGTACTCGTCTGATAATGAATCTTTTATGGTAAAGAATATTTCATCTGCTTTTTTGTATAAAGTTGTATTGAGGTGTAAAGTTGAATTTTCTCTTATGGGATTTAAATAAATAGGATTAGTATTTCCTAATTGATAATCATAAGTCGATGATTCATTTAAACCATCAATTTCTAATCTAACGGTTGCTCGGATGTCTTCTGGATTTGGAATGTAATCAAACGAAGTTCCATTCTCAATATTAAAATAAGTTGAACCACCAAAATACTTTGAGTCTTCCTCATCTTCCAAAAAGGAGACACAAACGATATCATTTTCTGCTTTTTTGAAAGTGACTTTTAATCCATCTGTACGATCGGTATCAGTGATTATTTTTTCATGAATAATACGTCCATCAAAATTGGAAACGATTATCGCTTTGAAATTGGATCGAGTTAATTGATCGGAATCGACAGAGAACTGAAAGTCTTGCGTCTCGGCAGGGGTAAGATCCTCCTTTTTACAACCCCAAAGCAAAACCGCGAATAAAAAAAGAAAAAGCGTAGTTTTAGATGAAATTTTCATTAGCATTTTATTTTTAGCAAATTTAGAATTTTAGATGATAGAATTTTAAATTTTACAACAAAAAAATGTCAATTCAAATTCACATATTTATACGATGTATAAACAACTAACCAGCTTTTCCGTCATTCTACTTTTTACTTTACTAACTTCCTGCAAAAGCCAAGTCAAACCCGATCTGCCAAAAGAAACGACAGCGCAAGTTGAAGAATCAAAACCAGATTTATCTGACCACGATCCATATTTCATTGAGACAAAATATACGACAAGTCCATATGGCCCAAATAGGATCACTCGAAATGTTTTGCAAGCTAAAAATGGAGACATTTGGTTGGCGACTTGGGAGGGGATTATTCGATACGATGGCAAGACGTTTACCAATTTCACCAACAAAGAAAACCTGAGGCGACACCATGCTTTTTCTCTTTTGGAAGATAGTAAAGGTGGGGCACTCTCTCGTTATGATGCAAATTTTTTAAAAGATAAAATGGTTGCTCCGACCATAATCAGAAAGGAAACGAATATGTTTTTTGGAATTTATGAAGATGACAAAAACGGTATTTGGCTGGGAACTTTGAGGGGCGCACTACGCTATGATGGTGTTTCTTTTGAAGATTTTAAAAATAATTAAATTTTCTTGCAGCACTATCGTTGATGCACAGATAATAAGAGTATAAAATCTAAAATAATGAAAAAGTTACTCTTCTTACTAACAGCAATCACACTTCTAATTATTAGTTGCCGAAAGGATAATACAACTACCAACATAGACTTTGTTCCAGAGGGTGAAGAAACTATCGAAACTGAGTTGATCGGTCAAGTAATTAATGCAGATGGAGAACCAATAGCCGATGCTACCATAAGCCTTTCCGGTATCACTTTAGCAACCAATGAAGACGGTATTTTTCGAATTGAAACCATTGCATTGGGAACTAACGGCTCATTAGTCACCATAGAAAAAGATGGTTTTCATACCAATTTCAAAAGAGTGATTCCTACAGAAGAAGAGACTTTTATAAAATTAGGATTAACGCCAAAAGTCGCTCCTACGGGGAGTTTTCAAGCATCTGAGGGAGGTGTCATTTCTCGTCAAGGAAAAGAAAAAATAATCTTTGAAGCGAACTCAATTGTGGATGCATCAGGAAAAGAGTACACGGGAGCCGTATCTGTTTTTTCTGATTTTTTCAATAAGGACAAACCTTATTTGGAAGAAATTATGCCAGGTGATTTATCTGGATTAAATCAACAGGGCACAGCTGTGCAATTGGAAACTTACTCCATGGTTTTGGTAGAGCTTTTTGGCGAGGATGGCGAGGAACTCAATCTTAAAGAAGGCACTACTGCAAAAATTGAATTCCCCGTTAGTTTACAAACGCCCAACCCTCCTTCCGAAATCGCACTTTGGTCTTTGAATGAAAATACCGGGCTTTGGATAGAGGAAGGTACTGCGTCTTATGATGGAACCGCTTATCAAGCTGAGGTTTCTCATTTTTCTTATTGGAATTGTGATGATCCATTTCCTGTGCTCACTTTGAGAGGTCAGTTTTTTGATTTGAATGGCATTCCAATGGCTTATCGAAAAGTGAATATTTCCTTTCCAAAAAGGGGAACTATGGGTTCTGGTTATACCAATGGTAATGGGGTATTCTCAGGTTTAGTGCCAGCCAATGAAGTTTTAGAATTATCAATCTACAACACCTGCGAAGTATTGATTTATGAAGAGCGAGTTGGACCTTTTTCCGAAAACACGAAGCTACAAACTGTTTTTGCTGATGTGCTTGAGAATACGACCAATGTCACTGGAAGAATTGTTGATTGCAATGGTCAGCCGGTATCGGAGGGATTTGTAACTATTTCTGATGAATTGGGAAGATCTAACTTCTTTGTTGCAGAATCAGATGGCAGTTTTAATGTCGATTATGTTAATTGTGGAGCCACTACTCTAAGAGTAAAAGGATCTGATGCAATTGAATTCACCGAATCTGATGAAGTCAAACTCTTTGATAAAGGTCAGGCTACATTAAATGCCGGCACCCTAAGGACTTGTACTGAAATTACAGAAACGCTCAATATTAATTTACGAGGAGATGAAAATATTGTACCTGATATCGAAGTCACTATCTCCTCTTTTGTTTCTTCTGTGAGAATAAAAAATTATTTAAATACTGGCGTTGTACCAACCGATCGAAGTACATTCTATTTGTATCTAAAAACCTTGAATACTGGAGAAATTTTTCCAACTCAACTGATTTATAAAGATATAGACGCTCCAGCATCACTTGGGTGTCACTCACCTGTCGATGATCAACCCTGTGAACCTCATTTCTCAATTAACATAACACGAGCGGATAACTACATTGGTGGATACTGGCAAGGAATAGGAGTCGGACGATTGTATAACGATGTAAGATTATTGCCTACACCTGCTTACGTTGCATTTAAAGCTCCTGTAACAGCCATAACCAAACGTATAAATGGCAAATTATGGCTTGACTCCAATAAAAATGGATTGCAAGATGCTGGAGAACCTCCTTTCACAGATGCAGTGGTAGGTATTGATTACGAGAATCCTTCGGGAGGAAGAGCAACGACCAGGGTTTCAATAGACGAAAACGGAGCGTATGATTTAGCTCTTGTTTTATCAGATTCTATTGTTAATTTTAGTATCCTTGATTTAAATATGACGGATTATGCATTGACCCAAAATGATGTAGGTAACGATGCTCTTGATAGTGATTTTAATGCGACAACTGGGTTAATACAAAATGTAATTGTGCATGGAGAACCTGAGGCGCTTATATTTGATTGCGGAATTATAGAAAGATAATTTTTTTTGAATAATAAAACGGATAAATCCATAATAGAAGGCATACGAAATGGCCGACCCGATGCCCAAAAGGCATTATTCAAAAAATATGGCAAACAGCTGTATTCGATCTGTCTGAGGTATGTTGGTTCAAAAATGGATGCTGAGGATGCGTTGCAAGAATCCTTCATTCGGATTTTTAAATATTTTGAAAAATTTGATCCTCAAAAAGGAAATTTGGCAAATTGGATGCAACGAATATGTGTGAATGAATCATTAAAACGTATTCAAACAAAAAAAGAGTTTTTAACTTATGAATCAATGCCAACGGAGCCTGAAGCTGCCCCGTTGGCATTGTCTCAATTGCAGATGGAAGACTTGATGCGTTTGATTCTTCAACTTCCTCTTCTTTATCGAACAGTATTTAATATGTATTTGGTAGAGGGATATTCGCACAAAGAGATTGCAGATACTTTGGGTATTGAAGCGAGTTCGTCTCGCTCCATATTGACACGAGCCAAAGCAATGGTTCGCAAACAATTAGATAAAAAAAAACATGAGTCATGGATTTGAATAATATGAAAAAAGGTGGGCTTGGAGATTTGAAAAAATTTGAAGTTGACTTTGACGAAAATGGCGTATGGCAAAGGATTGAATCCAAGAAAAAAAGGAGACCAATTTTTTGGTTTTGGATGGGTGGCGTTATGTTGATGATAATGGCTATTGGTGGTTTTTGGTTTTTTAGTAATGGGTCATCTATCAAAAATAATAATCAGCCAATTAAGGAACATTTGGTTGTAGAAAATCAACTGGTTGATAAAGAAACTGTTGAAGAAAAATTGCTTAATAAATCCAATTCCTTTAAAAAGGAAAAAGCTTTGATGAAAAATAATGAAACAAAAGTTTTTAATTCTTTGGAGTTAGAAGTGAGCAATAATAATTCTAAAAGAAGTGCTTTTACTATTCAAAAAAATG